>NZ_JBJXIB010000129.1:0-17363 GCF_046115965.1 Janthinobacterium sp. CG_23.3
GTGGAAACTCGTCTGCACCGCGCTGAACCTGCGGCGCATGGCGAAAATGCTGTCCGCGTAAGACCTGAAAGGGCGAAAGTCCGTCCAATCCCCACCCTCAGGCTCCTATTTCATTCCACTTTCGAGTGCGAAAGTGAATCACTATCGACGCCGGCAAAGAAGCGCGTGACATGGTCAGCGCAAGAATTGTCTGCCGCGCAGACTCCTAGCCGATGAATGTATCGGCTGCCTTGATCGAGCGTAAATGGCGGTTTTTTTCGGCAAGGACAAGGGGGGCTTTGGCCAAGCGTCCTTGCGCTGCTGCATAACTTGTTGAGTGCACGGCGGCGGTGCGTGATTGTCCCAGCAACGGGCAGGGGGGGGGGGGGCTCTGAAAGTCAATTGGAACTGAATAAGCCGGCAGGTGGGTCGGGTCTGCGAATATACATATGACCTGATGGTACAATCGCCCTTGTCCCACATGGTTTGGAATGACTCCTCCTCGCTCGCTATGAAACCATCCACCGCACTGCAAGCACATCGGGAAGCGATTCGTCGCATAGTAGAGGGACATCGCGGGCTGAATCCCCGCGTCTTCGGTTCGGTCGCGCATGGCAGTGACACGGAGGATAGCGACCTGGATATTCTGATTGATCCAACGCCGGAGACGACGCTGTTCGACATCGGCGCCATCCGTCATGAGTTGCTGCAACTATTAGGCGTGCCGGTCGACGTCCTGACCCCGAAGGGATTGCCGGAGAAATTCCGGGCTAGCGTGTTGGCTGAAGCCGTCGCGATATGAGCAAAGACCAGCGGCGCCTGGCTGACTACCTGGCGCATATACTGCAGGCGATAGAGCGGATCGGTCGTTACACCGAGGAATTGGATGAAGTCGGTTTTCTGCAAAACGAGCTGGTGCAGGATGCCGTAATCCGCAACCTCGAGATCCTTGGCGAAGCCAGCAATAACATCCAAAAACACTACCCGGAGTTCGCCGCGAAGCATCCGCAATTGCCGCTGGCATTCGCTTATCAGATGCGCAATGCGGTGGCCCATGGCTACTTCAAAGTCGATTACGAAATCGTCTGGAAGACCATCCAGGCGGACCTTCCCATGCTGCATGTTCAGGTGCGGAATGTCGTTGTTGGCTTGGCGCGAGTATGAACCCGAACTGTTTCTGATATGCGAGCACAAATATCGAAGCCCCGTTTTCAGAGGGCTCAGACTGCTGAAAAACCGCACAAGCCCTTGCCATTGGTGAGGGCTTTTGCGTATTGGAATGGCTTGCTCCGGCTGCGATGCGGGTGCTTTGAGCGTAGCGCGTACATCACGTCAGTTCGCCGCGTCACCGCGCCGGCTGGAGACCCTGGACCTGGCCTGCGATCAGTTGCAGCAGTATGCGCGCGGGGCCGCTCAGGCTGGCCAGCGACCGGTGCACCAGCCCGATGTCCCGATGAAAAGTGTGTTGTCCCAGGTCGACTGCGCGTACCGCAGCCGGCCGGCGCCGCTGCGCCGCCGCTTGCGGTACCAATGCCACGCCCACCCGGTTGGCCACCAGCTTGACGATGGCGTCCAGGTCGTCGATTTCGCATATTTCCCGTAGCGGGAGATGCATTTTCCGCAGGAAGCGGTCAACCTCGCGCCCGCCGAACGAAGCGCGGTCGTAGCGCACGAACGGCTGTTGCGACAGCGACGCGACCCAGTCTGCGGTGGTCAAGTAATTTCGGACACAACAATAGGGGCGTTTTTTGCCATTTCCCGCTC
The DNA here is from genome assembly GCF_046115965.1 of Janthinobacterium sp. CG_23.3. Lineage (NCBI taxonomy): Bacteria > Pseudomonadati > Pseudomonadota > Betaproteobacteria > Burkholderiales > Oxalobacteraceae > Janthinobacterium > Janthinobacterium sp. CG_23.3. Next base: position 1,744 of record NZ_JBJXIB010000129.1, read on the forward strand.
GTAGGCGGCGGGCGGCAGATTGCCCAGTACTGAATTCAATCGCTTGCAGTTGTAGAACCCGACGATGTAGTCCGTGATGTCGGCCTTGGCCTCGGCATGGTTGGCATATTGGCGCTGCCAGACGCGCTCCATCTTGAGATTCAAGAAGAAGCGTTCGGCGACGGCGTTGTCTCAGCAATTGCTTTTATGGCTCATGACCTTGCGTGCGAACAGGTCAAGCACGGTGGCCAGATACAGCCAGCCGGCGCCTGTGCGGATGTACGTGATGTCGGTCACCTACGCCATGGTAAGCGTTCAGCACTACCATCTTCCAACGTTAACTCAGGCCGGTTTGACGCGCCCTGCACATCGATCCGGGCCTCCAGTTCGGCCAGATCCGACTCCCACGTTTCCTGGGTCAGGTCGCGCTGCTCGACCGAGAGCGCCTCGGCCTTGGCGCCGAAACGCATGCGCCGATGATGCGCCAGCTCCAATGTCAACGCCTGGACCTTGATATAAGCCGTGTGCAGTTCGGCGTTCAAGCGGGCCGTATTTGCGCCTCCCTGACCAGGCGATCGGCCAACTCCAAGATCCACTTCGGCAGTGTTGAATCAGTGCTCAATCGGGCCAGGTCGCCGCTTAATTCCATTCTTCAATCCAAGTCCGCGCCGGCTGCGGGGGACCGTCTCGACGCTGACGGGAATGTTCGTCAGGGGCTTGGCGGGCGCGCTCCGATGGCGCCTGAGCCGGTACAGGAACAAGTTCACCTTCAAGCCGTGCTGGCGACAATATTGAGCTCGCGCGAGCTTGCTGTCAAACGCGACGAGATTTGCTTCATGCATTCGCCAGGCCGCGCCGGCCAGCATGTGCGCCTGCACGATGTCGATCCATACGAGCCACCTGGTCGACGTGTTGCAGCGCGTGGGCCAACACCCCGCGTCGTTGGTCGAACAACTCACGCCGCGCGTGTGGAAGACGATGTTCGCCAAGAATCCACTGCGCTCCGACCTTTACCAACGCAACGAACGCCAGTCAAGTCAATAACGCCGTCGGCTTACCGCTTACGACAGTGGGGCATGAAGTTTCGGGCCACGGGTATGAGATTGCTCAATTTGATTGCCGGTCCCGTGCGCCTTGGCACCGATATACAAGCCTGCGGCGGCCGTCGCTGGAATACTCATCCCAATTCGCGCGGACAGACTTTTGGCTGCCCCACGCCGCATGGCGCGGGGTCGCGTCGCGCTCTCTTTGCCAGAGCGTCCGCCCGTATCACCGCATCAACCACCAGGGAGAAAATTCATGTCGTCAAGTAAGCAGTCCTCCACCCTCTCCGAGGCCTCCAGTCCCCCCAACACCCGGGTCGCGTTCGCCATCCTCGCGGTTCTGTTCCTGGCCGCCACCGATACGACCATTATCGGCACCCTGTTGCCCGTGATCGCCGAGTCGATCGGCGGACACGATTTGTTTCCATGGCTGATGTCGGGCTTCATGGTGACCATGGCCCTGTTCGGGCCGCTGACCGGCGCGCTCGCCGACCGCTATGGCGTGCAATCGATCCTCACCTGGGCGATCCTGATCTTCCTGGCCGGGTCCGGCGCGGCCGCGCTGGCGCCGAACATGCTCATGCTGGTCGGCGCGCGTCTGGTGCAGGGCGCCGGCGCCGGCATGATCATCGTCCTTTCGTACGCGTCGCTGGCGATACTCTTCGGAGCGGAAAAGCGCGGCAAGGTACAAAGCATGGTCAGCATCGTCTGGGGCGTGGCCGCCATCGTCGGCCCGCTGGCCGGCTTGTTGTTCACGCATGCGTTCGGCTGGCGGGCGGCCTTCCTGATCAATATGCCGGTCGGCCTGGTGTGCCTGCTGGTGTTGCGTTCCAAAGCGCTCAGCGTGCATGTGCGCCGCGGCGTGCCGGTCGATTACGTCGCTCAATTCTACTTCGCCGTCGTCGTGCTCGGCGTCATGGTGGCCCTGTCGGCGGGGCAGGTCGACCTGCGCCGCGCCACGTTCTGGTCCATGCTGGCGCTGTCCCTGCTCGGGATGCTGGCGCTGGCGCTGCGGATCCGCTCGCGGCCCGCGTCCAGTCCGATTCCGCCGGCTTTCTTCCGCGACCGCGCCCTGAGCGCGGCGATGATCATCGTCGTGTGCGGCAGTATCGCCCTGTATGCGTCGATCACGCTGGTGCCGATTGCGCTGCATGCCAGCCACGCCATCAGCGGCGCGCAAACCGGTGTCATCGTGCTGCTGGCCGCGCTCGGCTTCGTGGTCAGCTCGGCCGTGTGCGGCATGAGGATCCAAAGCGTCGGCTATCGCGCCCTGGTATTCGCCGGCGCCATCGGGCTGGGCATAGGCGCGTTCACCTTGTCCCTGGGCAGCACGGTGTTGCCGTGGCAGGCGATCGCCGTGGCCGAACTGTTCATCGGTCTTGGCATGGGCTGCGTCGCGGTCGGCGCCGTGGTGCTGGCGCAAAACAAGGCTCCGGCCGAGGCCGTGGCCAGCTATACCTCGACCATCCAACTGCTGCGCAACGTCGGCGCGGCGCTGGGGATCAACGCGCTGGCCGCCATGCAGTTCGCGCTGGAAACGGAGAGCAAGGCCCACGATACGCTGCGCAACGTCTTTTCCGTCCTGGGGCCGGTGTTCATCGTCTGCGCCATCCTAACCCTGTTCTTGCCCAGCGACTACTCGATCGCCGCGGTCCCGGCCAAGGCCCGTTGAGCCGCACCCGACGTCACCGAGGCCGGCCCGATCAGCGCTGCGGTAGAATTGGCGCTGCGCGACTTCGATCGCATTGGACTGGCTGGGGCCGGCCCGTGTCGAGGTAATCGGCTTGAAATGAACGGATATTCAGGAGAATCATGCTTAGCTATCACCTGCTGACGCAAGCGCTGAAGCCTGTCGACGCGTCGCCGGGGCGCTTATTTTCGTATGCGGTGATGAGCGCCGTCAACGGTTTCGTCCATCATGATGAGTACGTGCGCAGGGCGGTCGACGCGGAACAGTCGCCGCCCGGGGACCGCGAATTGTCGGAGCACGTCAAGTCGCTGTTGGCGTGTGACGTCAATCCCTTGTCGGAATTGATCCAGACATCGAAGGGCGCCGATCAATTCGCCACGCGCTGGAACGGTATCAATCGGCGGGTGTCGCTGGGCGTCAAGACCATGATAGCCGCACCCGGAATCGATACCAAGCGGTATGCCCAACAAGGTGCCGACAGTCAGTTGCGGCAACGCGTGATGCTCACCTTCATCGAGCATTTGCGCAAGGCCGCCGGCGCCGCCGCACGGCCCGCCGGCGAACGACGATTGCTCGTGATCGCCTGCCGCATCGGTCTGGAGGGAAGCTCGCTGGCCGACGTGACCGAGGCCCTGTACCAAGCGCCGGAAGCGGATCTGACCGAATGCGCCGAGCGCCTCGGCTGCTCGCGGCGTACACTGCAACGGCAACTCCACAGCGATGGCATCACTTTCGGCCGGATTAAGCAGGCGGTGCGTGTTTGTTTGTCAGCCGACATGCTCAGGAACACCCACACTTCGCTGATCGAGGTGGCGCTGGCCGCCGGGTTCTACGATTCCGCGCATTTCAGCCACGCGATGAAAGTCGCGTCGAGCCTGAGCCCGAGCGACTATCGGAGCTTGTCCGCTCAGTCGGAGCCGTGCCCGACGCAAATTCTATCTTTCAATGTTATCAAATGATGACATTATTATCGAGTAGACAACATATCGTTGGCAATGTATAAAAAAGCCTCGAATTTATCGAGGCTTTTTTTGGGGCCGGGCACCGCATGAGCGATAAACGCCCACAGCCGCGCGGCAATGGCGGCGGCGCGGCGCTGGCGGGCATCCTTGCCCGCCATGCCGGCCGCGCCGTTTATCGCGTCGTCTTTACACGGTCGCCAACACCGCGTTGAAGCTGGCGCTAGGACGCATCACCGCCTCGGTTTTGGCCGCGTCGAGCAGGTAGTAGCCGCCGATGTCCATCGGCTTGCCCTGCACGTCCTTCAACTCGTCGACGATCTTCGTCTCGTTTTCCGCCAGCGCTTGCGCCAACGGCGTGAAATGCGCCTTCAGTTCCGCGTCGTCGGTCTGCGCGGCCAATGCCTGCGCCCAGTACAGCGACAGGTAGAAATGGCTGCCGCGGTTGTCGAGTTCGCCGGTGCGTGGCGACGGCGACTTGTTGTTGTCGAGCAGCTTGCCGGTGGCTTGATCCAGCGTCTTGGCGAGGATTATGGCCTTGGCGTTGCCGGTCTTGATGCCCAGGTCTTCCAGCGACACCGCCAGGGCCAGGAACTCGCCCAGCGAATCCCAGCGCAGGTGATTCTCTTCCACCAGTTGCTTGACATGCTTCGGCGCCGAGCCGCCGGCGCCGGTTTCGTACATGCCGCCACCGGCCATCAGCGGCACGATGGAGAGCATCTTGGCGCTGGTGCCCAGTTCCATGATCGGGAACAGGTCGGTCAGATAGTCGCGCAGGATGTTGCCGGTGACCGAAATGGTGTCGAGGCCGCGCATGGCGCGCTCCAGCGTGTAGCGCATCGCCCGCACCTGCGACATGATCTGGATGTCCAGGCCCTGCGTGTCGTGGTCCTTCAGGTAGGCTTCGACCTTCTGGATCACTTCGTTTTCATGCGGGCGGTAGGAGTCGAGCCAGAACACGGCCGGCATGCCGGAGTTGCGGGCGCGGTTGACGGCCAGCTTGACCCAGTCGCGGATCGGCGCGTCCTTGACCTGGCACATGCGCCAGATGTCGCCCTCTTCGACGTTTTGCGTCAGCAGCACTTCGCCTGTGGCCAGGTCGGTGATGTTGGCAATGCCGGCTTCGGGTACTTCGAAGGTCTTGTCGTGCGAGCCGTATTCCTCGGCTTGCTGCGCCATCAGGCCGACGTTCGGCACGGTACCCATGGTGCGCGGGTCGAAGTTGCCGTTCCATTTGCAGAAATTGATCATTTCCTGGTAGATGCGGGCGAACGTGCTCTCCGGCATGACCGCCTTGACGTCCTTCGGACGGCCGTCGGCGCCCCACATCTTGCCGCCCAAACGTATCATCGCCGGCATCGACGCGTCGACGATGATGTCGTTTGGCGAGTGGAAATTGGTGATGCCCTTGGCCGAATCGACCATCGCCAATTCCGGGCGGTGCTCGAGGCAGGCGTGCAGGTCGTGCAGCACCTCTTCGCGTTGCGAGGTCGGCAGCGTGGCGACCTTGTCGAGCAGGTTGCTCATGCCGTTGTTGACGTTGACGCCCAGTTCATCGAACAGCGCGGCGTGCTTGGCGAACGCGTCCTTGTAGAAAATGCGCACGCAGTGGCCGAAGACGATGGGGTGCGACACCTTCATCATGGTGGCCTTGACGTGCAGCGAGAACATGACGCCGGTCTTGCGCGCGTCTTCCAGTTCCTTCTCGTAGAACTCGAGCAAGGCCTTCTTGCTCATGAACATGCTGTCGATGATTTCGCCGGCTTGCAGCGACACCTTCGGTTTCAGCACGACGGTCTTGCCCGAGGCCGTGATCAGTTCCATCTTGACGTCGCGCGGGCGCTCCAGCGTCAGCGATTTTTCACCGTGGTAGAAGTCGCCGTGGTGCATGTGCGAGACGTGGGTGCGCGATGCCTGGCTCCACTCGCCCATCGAATGGGGGTGCTTGCGCGCGAATTCCTTGACGGCCTTCGGCGCGCGGCGGTCGGAGTTGCCTTCACGCAGTACCGGGTTGACCGAGCTGCCGATGCATTTGCCGTAGCGGGCCTTGAGCGCCTTCTCGGCGTCGGTCTTGGCGTCTTCCGGATAGGCCGGCAGATTGTAGCCGCGCGCTTGCAGTTCGCGCACGCAGGTCATCAGTTGGCCCACCGAGGCGCTGATGTTCGGCAGCTTGATGATGTTGGTGTCGGGGTTTTGCGTCAGCGCGCCCAGTTCGGCCAGGGTGTTCGGGACTTTTTGCTCGTCGCTCAGGTATTCCGGGAATTCGGCCAGCACGCGCGCCGCCACCGAAATGTCGCTGACGACGACATCGACGCCGGCCTGCTCGGTGAACTTCTTGATGATGGGCAGCAGGGAATAGGTCGCCAGCAGCGGCGCCTCGTCAGTCAATGTATAGATGATTTTTGATTTCTGTGTTGCCATGGTTATTCCCTTGTATGCGGTCGGTGCCCGGTAATTGAATTACCCGTTTCAGGCACATGGAGGTCGTTCTTGTTCTGGGCGGCGACTGTGTTGGCGTTGAGGCCATTCCGGCCCAAGTGCTTATTTTAGACGGTTCCCACTAAAATTTGGCGTAAACCCTGCCATGACATGGCACGGCATGGTTTTTGAGATGTTGCTCGCCGTCAAGGTTTGTCGGTATACTCTTATGTCATATAGAAGAGTTGCCGGGAACAATGGTATAATTTTACAGTCGCATCGACTTCTGGTGGGCTGCCGGTCTTTTTTTGCTGAAAAATTCAGGCATCCAGCAGGGTAGGGTTGCAGCAGGCAACGGCCCTGGCAGGAGTGCGCGCCGAATCTTAAACCAACAACATGTGAGACTATCCATGCTCCAAGAATATCGCCAACACGTCGCCGAACGCGCAGCCCTCGGTATCCCCGCGCTGCCCCTGTCCGCCAAGCAAACCGAAGAACTGGTGGCCCTGCTGCAGAACCCGCCACAAGGCGAACAGCAGTTCCTGGTCGACCTGCTGACCCACCGCGTTCCCGCCGGTGTCGACGACGCCGCCAAGATCAAGGCCACGTTCCTGGACCTGGTCGCCAAGGGCAAGCTGGCTTGCGCGCTGGTCTCGCGCGCCACCGCCACCCATTTGCTGGGCACGATGTTGGGCGGCTTCAACGTCAAGCCGATGATCGATTTGCTCGGTGACGCCGAAGTCGGCGCCGTCGCCGCCGAAGGCTTGAAGAAGACGCTGCTGGTATTCGATTTCTTCCATGACGTTAAGGAACTTGCCGACAAGGGCAACGCGAACGCCCAGGGCGTGCTGCAATCGTGGGCCGACGCCGAGTGGTTCACCTCGCGTCCGGAAGTGCCGCAAAGCCAGACCTTGACCGTCTTCAAGGTCACCGGCGAAACCAACACCGACGATTTGTCGCCGGCGCCGGACGCCACCACCCGTCCGGACATTCCTTTGCACGCGCTGGCGATGCTGAAGAACCCGCGTCCGGGCATTGAAGCTGACCTGCCGGGCAAGATCGGCCCGCTCAGGCAACTCGACGCCCTCAAGGCCAAGGGCCACCTGATCGCCTACGTCGGCGACGTCGTCGGCACCGGTTCGTCGCGCAAGTCGGCCACCAACTCCGTGTTGTGGTTCACCGGCGAAGACATTCCCTTCATCCCGAACAAGCGTTTCGGCGGTTTCTGCCTGGGCACCAAGATCGCCCCGATCTTCTACAACACGATGGAAGACGCCGGCGCGCTGCCGATCGAACTCGACGTGACGCAGATGGACATGGGCGACGTCATCGAGTTGCGCCCATATGAAGGCAAGGCGCTCAAGAACGGCGCCGTCATCGCCGAATTCACCGTCAAGTCGGACGTGATTTTCGACGAAGTGCGCGCCGGCGGCCGCATTCCACTGATTATCGGCCGCGGCTTGACGGCCAAGGCGCGCGAAGCGCTCGGCCTGCCTGCCTCCACGCTGTTCCGCCTGCCGCAAAACGTGGCCGCGTCGACCAAGGGCTTTACGCTGGCGCAGAAAATGGTCGGCCGCGCCTGCGGCCTGGCGGAAGGGCAGGGCGTTCGCCCAGGTACGTACTGCGAACCAAAGATGACCACCGTCGGTTCGCAAGACACCACCGGGCCGATGACGCGCGACGAACTGAAAGACCTGGCTTGCCTGGGTTTTTCGGCCGACATGGTGATGCAGTCGTTCTGCCACACCGCGGCCTATCCGCAAAAGGTCGACGTCGTCACCCACCAGACCTTGCCGCGCTTCATCTCGACCCGTGGCGGCGTGTCGCTGCGTCCGGGCGACGGCGTGATCCACTCCTGGCTGAACCGCCTGTTGTTGCCTGACACCGTGGGCACCGGCGGCGATTCGCACACCCGTTTCCCCATCGGCATTTCCTTCCCGGCCGGGTCCGGTCTGGTCGCGTTCGCCGCGGCCACCGGCGTCATGCCGCTGGACATGCCGGAATCGATACTGGTGCGTTTCAAGGGCACCATGCAGCCCGGCGTCACGCTGCGCGACCTGGTCAACGCGATTCCGCTGTACGCGATCCGCCAGGGTTTGCTGACGGTCGAGAAGCAAGGCAAGAAAAACGTTTTCTCCGGCCGTATCCTGGAGATTGAAGGCTTGCCGCAACTCAAAGTTGAACAGGCGTTCGAGTTGTCGGACGCGTCGGCCGAGCGTTCCGCCGCCGGTTGCACCGTGCATTTGGATAAAGAGCCGATCATCGAATACATGAATTCGAACATCACCTTGATGAAGTGGATGATTGCCAACGGCTACGAAGACAAGCGCACGCTGGCGCGCCGCATCGTCGCCATGCAAGCCTGGCTGGCCAACCCGCAATTGCTGGCGCCGGACGCCGACGCCGAATACGCCACCGTCATCGAAATCGACCTGGCCGATATCCATGAGCCTATCGTCGCCTGCCCGAACGATCCGGACGACGTGAAAATGCTCTCCGATGTGGCCGGCGCCAAGATCGACGAAGTGTTTGTCGGCTCGTGCATGACCAACATCGGCCACTTCCGCGCCGCGTCGACGCTGCTCGAAGGCAAGACCGACATTCCGGTGCGCCTGTGGATCGCGCCGCCGACCAAGATGGACCAGCAGCAACTGATGGCCGAAGGCCATTACGGTACGCTGGGCCGCACCGGCGCGCGCATGGAATTGCCGGGTTGCTCGCTGTGCATGGGTAACCAGGCGCAAGTGCGCAAGGGCTCGACCGCGATGTCGACTTCGACCCGCAACTTCCCCAACCGCCTCGGTCTGGATACGCAGGTCTACCTCGGCTCGGCCGAGTTGGCCGCCGTCTGCGCGATTCTGGGCAGAATCCCGACCAAGGCGGAGTACATGGCGAACATCGGCGCGTTGGACAAGAACGCCGTGGATATCTACCGTTACATGAATTTCGACAAGATCAAGGAATTCAGCGACGTTGCCGATACCGTCGCGATGTAAATGAAGGCGCCGGCGCCGTCGCGCCGCCGCGCTCTGCCCGACTCCCCGCCGCGTTCACGACGCCGCGGGGAGTTTTTATGTGCGCTCGCGAATGTGATCATCCGGTGTCCCGCGCTATCCTTGCCAAGGAGATGGCCTGACTAGTTCCGGCTGGATAGCAAACTCTTGGTCGTCGGCGCGCGGCCGGCGGCGATGCGCCTTCAGCGCCGGCCGACCAGGCGCGCGTGCAGCCGTTCGCGCTCGCCCGCCGGGTCGCACAGGTAGCCGATTTTTCCGGCAATGATAGTCGCCACGGCGAGGCCGTCGCGAAACAGGACGCGGTTGCCGGACAGGGCCGGGACCTTCTCGCCTGCCAGCAGCGTGCCGCACAGGTTGAGCGGGTCGACGCCGGAGATGCACACCAGGTCGCCGTCGCAGGGCCGGCGTCGCACGGCGCGCAGCAGCGGGATGGCCTCGGGCAGCGCGAATTGCTCGCCCGAGAAGCCCGCCACGAAACGCCCGCCGCGGATCTCGCCGCGCGCCTCCAGGCGGTGGTACACGGGCAGCAACTCGCGCCACGACGGCAACCACGCCGCTTCCCGCTCCAGTAGGCGCCAGAACATGACGCCGTAGCGGCGCAGCAAGGTCAGCGCCACGTGCTCCAGCGTTTCGGCGGCGAGGCGCGGCTTGCGCGGCGCTGTCCGCGCGGCGTCCGGCGCGTTGGCGGCGGCGTCGGCGCCGCCGCGGCGCACCAGCGCCCAGCGTCCGGCTTCTTCCATCGTCGGACCGGCGCCGCGGCGGCGCCGCTTGTCGTTGCCGGCGCGCTTGCCGGCCGGTTGCAGCATGGCGCGCATGCCGGCGAAGCTGTCGGCGTTGACCAGGCCGGTGGACACCAGCTCGCCGAGCGCGGTTTCCAGCTCCAGCGGCAGCATGATGCGGGCGTCGTGCTGCAATTCGTCGAAGAACATGGCGCCGTCGCGCTGCAAGGCCGCCAGCACGGCGGCGGCGCGCGGCGACATGTCGGCTTGCCCGGGCGGGCCGGGCAGGGCGTGCCACAAGGCGTTCTGGCGGCGCGGCAGCAGCACGATGGGCGTGCCGCGCACCGGGCCGCCGGCCGCCGAGAGCGGCGCGCCGACGCGGCTCCAAACTACCTTGCCGGCGCGGCACAACTGGTCCAGCCACAGGCTTGAATAGTCGCGCAGCCGCAGCGCCAGCAAGTCGTTTTCCCATGCCCCGGCGGCCGCCTCGTAGCCCTCCAATTGCGCCAGCACTTGCGCCAGCGCGTCCTCGCCCTGCAGTTGGGTCTGGGCCGACAGGTGCTGCCAGTCGAACAGGAAGCGCATGAAATCGCGTTGTTCGACTGGTTCGATTTCGCGCCGCAGTTGTTTGATCGTGTAGCGGTGGATGCGCGCCAGCAGATGGCGCTCGCACCATTCCTCGGCGACGCCGCCGGGGGTGAAGTGGCCGCGCATGACGTAACCCTGGCTTTCCAGACTGGCCAGCGCGATGCCGGCGGCGCCTTCGGGCAGCGCCAGCGCGGCGGCGATGGCGGCCAGCGGCTGCGGGCCGAAGCCGGACAGGCGGGCGCGCACGATCTCGACCAGGGCGCTGTCGCGCGTCCAGTCCGCGTCGCCGTCGCCGCGGTGGCTGTCGGGTATGGCGAGCGCGGGACTGGCGCGCGCGCTCGGGTAGGCGGCCTGCACGCAGGCCAGCCGTTCCAGCGCAACCCAAAAATCGGCGCCGTCGTCGTCGCGCAGGCGGGTGGCGCGGCCGCCCTCGGCCAAGGCCTCCAGCCAGGCCTGCCAGCCTTCCTGCGCTAGCGCTTCGGCGCGCGTCAGGCAGGCCAGCGCGACCAGCGCTTCCTGCACCTCGTCGCCATTGCGCGCGCGCGGCCAGGCCTCCTGCGCCACGGCGGCGATGGCGCCGGCGTCCAGCGCCCCCAAGTCGTCGCCGCAGGCGGGGTCGCTCCAGCGCCGCCGCTGCACTGCCTGCGTGCGGCGTTCCTCCAGCGGCGCGTCGTCGAGGAATGCGTAGGGACGGGCGTTGAGGATTTCCATGGCCAGCGCGGAGGGCGCCGGCAGGTCGCGCGACAGCAGGCGCACTTCGCCCGCCTCCATGCGGCGTAACAGGGCCAGCCAGCCTTCGCAGTCCATGGCCTCGTGCAGGCAGTCGTCGAGGGTCTGCTGCACCAGCGGATGGTTGGGCAGTTCGCGTTCGCCGACGAGGTTTTCCAGGCAGGCCGCCTGGTCGGGGAAGACCGCCGCCAGCAGGTCGTCGCTTTTCATGCGTTGCAACTGGGGCGCGACCTTGCGTCCGCCGCTAAAGCGCGGCAGGGCCAGCGCCGTGGTGGCGTTCCAGCGCCAACGCACATTGAACAGCGGCGCCTCGAGCAGGGCTTGCACCAGTATCTGTTCGGCGCTGCCCGAACGCAGGTAGCGCCACACTTCGTCGAGCGGGAAGCTGTGGCTGTCCGGCAGCGACAGGATGATGGCGTCCTCGGTGGCGGCCGCCTGCAATTCAACATTGAAGCTGCGGCAGAAGCGCTTGCGCAGCGCCAGCCCCCAGGCGCGGTTGACGCGGCTGCCGAACGGCGCGTGCAACACCAGCTGCGTGCCGCCGCTTTCGTCGAAGAAGCGCTCCATCACCAACGTGTCCTGGGTCGGCAGGGCGCCCAGGGCGGCGCGCGAGCGGGCCAGGTAGTCGACGATCTGCCGCGCCGCGTTGTCGTCCAGGCCGAGGCTCTCCTGCAGCCAGGCGACGGCGCCTTCCAGCGCCGCGCCGGCGCCGCCCGGCGTGGCCGCTTGGCCCAGCAGATGGTCGAGCTGCGCGCGCAGGCGCGCCACGCCGGCCGATAGCTCGTCGCTGCGGCCCGGCGCCTCGCCCAGCCAGAACGGGATGTTGGGCGCGGCGCCGCGGGCGTCCTCGACGCGCACCTTGCCCGTGTCGACCTTCAGGATGCGGTAGGAGGTGTTCCCGAGCTGGAAAACATCACCGGCGATGCTCTCGACGGCGAAGTCCTCGTTCACGGTGCCGACGGATTGGCCCTGCGGTTCCAGCAGCACGGTGTAGTCGGCGTTGTCGGGGATGGTGCCGCCGGAGGTGACGGCGGTGAGCTTGCCGCCGCGCCGTCCGCGCAGCGTGCCGCTGGCGGCGTCGCGGTGCAGGTAGGCGCCGCGCACGCCGTTGCGCGTGGCGTAGCCTTCGGCGAGCATGCGCAGAACCGCGTCGAAGCGGCTGCGCTGCAGTTGCGCGTAGGGCTGCGCGCGGCGCAGCATGTCGAACAACTGGTCCTCGGCCCATTCGCGGCAGGCCACCTCGGCGACGATTTGTTGCGCCAGCACGTCCAGCGGCGCCGCCGGGATGCGCAGGGCGTCGAGTTCGCCGCGCCGCACGCAGTCCAGCAGCGCAGCGCATTCGACCAGGTCGTCGCGCGAGGTGGGGAAGAGGCGGCCTTTGGGCATGCCGCCGACCTGGTGGCCCGAGCGCCCCACGCGCTGCAGCAGCGCGGCGATATTGCGCGGCGAGCCCACCTGGCACACCAGGTCGACGGCGCCGATGTCGATGCCCAGCTCCAGCGACGCCGTGGCGACCAGTACCCGCAACTCGCCGCCCTTGAGGCGCTGTTCGGCGGCCAACCGGTATTCCTTGGCCAGGCTGCCGTGGTGCGCCGCCACGTGCTGCGCGCCGAGGCGCTCGCCAAGGTGGCGCGCCACGCGCTCGGCCATGCGCCGCGTGTTGACGAAGATGAGCGTGGTCCGGTGCAGCACCACCAGTTCGGCCATGCGGTCGTAGACGCGCTCCCACACCTCGTTCGGCATGACCGCCTCCAGCGGCACCGGCGGCAGTTCCAGCGCCAGGTCGCGCGCGCGCACATGGCCGACGTCGACCACGGCGCACTCGCCGCCGGCGCGCCCCACCAGGAAGTCGGCCACGGCGGCCAGGGGCTTTTGGGTGGCCGACAAGCCCACCCGCACCGGCCGCCGCGCGCACAGCGCGTCCAGCCGCTCCAGGCTGAGCGCCAGGTGGCTGCCGCGTTTGCCGCCCGCCACGGCGTGGATCTCGTCGACGATCACGGTGCGCACGCCGGCGAGCATGGCGCGGCCGCTGTCCGACCCGAGCAGGACGTACAGCGATTCCGGCGTGGTGACGAGAATGTGCGGCGGGCGTTTGCGCATTGCGTTGCGCTCCGGCGTGGTGGTGTCGCCGGTGCGCACGGCGCTGCGGATGCCGTGCCCGGGCAGGCCCAGCGCGTGGAGTTGCCGGTCGATCCCCTCCAGCGGCCCCTGCAGGTTGACGCGGATGTCGTTCGACAGCGCCTTCAGCGGCGACACATACAGCACCTGCGTGGCGTCCGGCAGCGGCGCGGCGCGGCCCTCGCGCACCAGCGCGTCGATGGCGGCCAGGAAGGCGGTCAGCGTCTTGCCAGAGCCGGTGGGGGCGGCCACCAGAGTCGGGCGCCCGGCCTGGATCAGCGGCCAGGCGCGCCGCTGCGCCTCGGTCGCGGCCGCAAAGGTCGAGCGGAACCACGCGGCAACCGCCGGATGGAATCCCTGCCACATGTCGTCGATGGGTACGCGCTTGTCCATGCGGTCGCAGATGGGGACGACGGCGCCGATGGCAAGCGCGGGGAGCGCGTTTGCGCCGTCAATGCCGCTGGCTGTCGCCGCAGTGGGCGCGGTGCGCTTTCCCCGGCGCGGCGGCCAAGATGCCCTATCTGCTGGATGTGAAGGGCGGCTGCCTGTTCCGCGGTCAGACTGGAGGCATGACAATACCTACTATGTCCAGAGCGGTCGTGCGCAAACGGCGTCCTTGTATACAGGCATGGGGTGGCTCACCGCGCCGGACTATGCCTGGTGCAAGCGCGCGGCGGACGCGATCGCCAGTCTCCCTGCGGACGGGCCTGGCGCCCCTCCCGTTTTTCGCTTCTTATACTCTAGGCATCGTCGACGACAACCAGGGTATCCGCGAGGCCATCTGCGGCTCCGTCCGCTCGCACGCTTGCCGGGTGCTGGCGTTCGATTCGGCGAAGGCCGCCATGCGCCAGCGCGCCTTCGTTAGCGGCGCCAGCTGTTTCCTGTCCAAAGCCTGCCCGGCCGGCAAACTGATCAAACGCACCGCGGTCGCGCTGGGCCTTGCCGGCCGGTAAGAAGGCGCGTCTTGACGCGTGGGCGCGCGGGAATTATATTCGCATATGGCGATAGAGCTTCGACCGGCTCGGCGTTTTCTTACAATCAACCCAATTAGCACCGATGAAAGGAAAGAAAAATGCCTGAAAATAATGGCAATGCCGCGTTCGTCATCAGCCGCCACTTCAAGCTGCCCCGCGACGTCGTATGGCAAGCCTGGAGCGACTCCGCTCAGCTGCAACAGTGGTGGGGGCCGAATGGCTGCGCAATCGAGGTCCTGCGCTTCGAGTTCCAGCCGGGGGGATTTTTTCATTACGCCATGAATTTCGACGGCGCGCTGACGTGGTGGGGGCGCTTCAACTATCGCCAGATCGTCGAGCGGGAAAGCATCGTGTGGCTAAATTCCTTTGCCAACGAAAGTGGCGGCATTGCCCGGGCGCCGTTTAGCGAAGATTGCCCGCTCGAAATCCAAAACTCCGTGACCTTCACCGAGCAGGACGGCCAGACCACCGTCACCTTGCATGCGCAGCCGTTCGGCGCGCTCGACGTCGAGCGCCAATTTTTCGAAGATTCGCGTCCGTCGCTGGAGCAGGGGTACGGCGGCACGTTCGATCAGCTTGCCGATTACTTGGCGCGTGCCTGAGCAGGGCGGGGGGCCGGGGTGTTATTCAGCCCGGTGATACATCTCATTACAATTAAAAATTGGCAAAATATGTGGCGGCGCAGCATAATTGATCTGTCTCCTCCAACTCCTCCAAGAATTGGATTCAGCCCGCCTCATCGGCGGGTTTTTTTTGTGCGCCCAGCATGGGCGCACTCTTGCGGGTGCAAGTCCCGTCGCGAGCTGACCACAGGGAGCGAAGTGAAGCGCAACTGCGGAAGGGCGACCGACCGTGGAGAGGAAGCGTGGATCGAAACTGCGAGCCGATGTACAAGAATCGGATAGAAGGCGCTGCCGAGCAGGACGAGCGCTATTTGGTGAGCGCGTTGCCGAACATCAGGAGAGAATTGATGGCAGGCACGTACCGGCCCAGTCCGGTACGTCGCGTCGGCATTCCCTAGCCAGACGGCAGCGAACGGGAGTTGGGGATACCCACCGTAGTCGACCGGCTGATTCAACAGGCTGTTCTGCAAGTGCTGCAACCGCTGCTCGATCCTACTTTTAGTGAACACAGCCATGGCTTTCGTCCGGGGCGTCGCGCCCGCGACGCCGTGCTCGCTGCACAGCAGCATGTGCAACTAGGCTATCGGGTGGTGGTGGATGTCGACTTGGAGAAATTCTTTGATCGCGTCAACCACGATGTGCTGATGGACCGGCTGGGCAAGCGCATCGGTGACGCCGGCATGTTGCGGCTGATCCGTGCCTACCTCAACGCCGGCATCATGCATCAGGGCGTGGTGGCTGAACGCGAGCGGGGCACGCCGCAAGG
>NZ_JBJXIB010000130.1:0-17303 GCF_046115965.1 Janthinobacterium sp. CG_23.3
CGTACGTAGCGCCACCAACCCCCCCCCCCCCCCCCCCCCCCCCCCCCCCCCCGCCCCTCCCCGCAGCCCTTCCCCACACCTTGCCGCCAGCCCCGCCGCCGGCGACTCCGTCTCTTATTGGCCCCAACATGACCCGCACCAGCCTGACCCAACTTGAAGCCCGCGACGCCTTCATCGCCCGCCACATCGGCCCTTCCGCCTCCGAGCAGGAAGCCATGCTCACGACCCTCGGCTACGCCAGCCGCGCCGCGCTGATCGACGCGCTGGTGCCGGCCAGCATACGCAACCAGGGCGCCCTGCCGCTCGGCCAGTATTCGGCGCCGATGTCGGAGCCGGCCGCGCTGGCGCAGTTGAAGTCGCTGGCGTCGAAAAACCAGGTGCTCAAATCCCTGATCGGCCAGGGCTACTACAACAGCCACACCCCGGGCGTGATCCTGCGCAACATCTTTGAAAACCCGGCCTGGTACACCGCCTACACGCCGTACCAGCCGGAGATTTCGCAGGGCCGCCTGGAAGCCATCCTGAACTTCCAGCAAGTGGTCACCGACCTCACCGGCATGGGCATCTCGAACGCCTCGATGCTCGACGAGGGCACCGCCGCGGCCGAGGCGATGAC
This sequence comes from Janthinobacterium sp. CG_23.3, assembly GCF_046115965.1. Lineage (NCBI taxonomy): Bacteria > Pseudomonadati > Pseudomonadota > Betaproteobacteria > Burkholderiales > Oxalobacteraceae > Janthinobacterium > Janthinobacterium sp. CG_23.3. The sequence goes on from NZ_JBJXIB010000130.1 coordinate 617, forward strand.
GCTGATCCAGCGCGTCGGCAAGTCCAAGTCGAACGTGCTGTACGTGGCCGACGACGTGCTGCCGCAAACCCTGGAAGTGGTGCAAACGCGCGCCCAGCCGCTCGGCATCGAGGTGCGCACCTTCGCGCCAAACGAGCTGGAAACGCTGGACAGCTGCTTCGGCGCGCTGCTGCAATACCCTGGCGTGAACGGCGTGGTGCGCGACTACCGCGCCGGCGTCGAGCACCTGCACGCCAACGGCGCCATGGTCATCGTCGCCGCCGACCTGCTGGCGCTGACGATGCTGACGCCGCCGGGCGAATGGGGCGCCGACGTCGTCGTCGGCAACAGCCAGCGCTTCGGCGTGCCGCTCGGCTTCGGCGGCCCGCACGCCGGCTACCTGTCGACCCGCGACGAATTCAAGCGCAGCATGTCGGGCCGCCTGGTCGGCGTCACCATCGACGCCCAGGGCAACCAGGCCTACCGCCTGGCGCTGCAAACCCGCGAGCAGCACATCCGCCGCGAAAAAGCCACCTCCAACATCTGCACCGCGCAGGTGCTGCTGGCCGTGATGGCCTCGATGTACGCGGTCTACCACGGCCCGGCCGGCCTGCTGCAAATCGCCCAGCGCGTGCACCGCTACACCGGCATCCTGGCGGCCAACCTGCGCACGCTCGGCTACGGCATCGCCAACGACACCTTCTTCGACACCCTGACCGTGACAACCGACCGCGCCGAGCAATTGCACGCGGCGGCGGTGGCGGCCGGCGTCAACCTGCGCAAGGTCGACGCCAACCACGTCGGCGTCTCGCTCGACGAAACCGTCACCCGCGCCGACCTGGCGCTGTTGTGGGACATCTTCGCCAACGGCGTCGCGCCGGCGCCGGACTTCGACGCCGTCGAGGCGGGCGTGCAGAACGCCTTCCCGGCCGGGCTGGGCCGCACCAGCGCCTACCTGAGCCACCCGGTCTTCAACCGCTACCACTCCGAGCACGAAATGCTGCGCTACCTGCGCAGCCTGGCCGACAAGGACCTGGCGCTGGACCGCACCATGATTCCGCTGGGCTCCTGCACCATGAAACTCAACGCCACCAGCGAAATGATCCCGGTGACCTGGCCCGAATTTTCCAGCATCCACCCGTTCGCGCCGGACGCGCAAACGGTCGGCTACCGCGAAATGATCTCGCAGCTGGAAGAAATGCTGTGCGCGCTGACCGGCTACGCCGCCGTCTCGCTGCAGCCGAACGCCGGCTCGCAGGGCGAATACGCCGGCCTGCTGGTGATCAAGGCCTACCATGAATCGCGCGGCGAAGGCCACCGCAACATCTGCCTGATCCCGTCGTCGGCGCACGGCACCAACCCGGCCTCGGCCAACATGGTCGGCATGCAGGTGGTCGTCACCGCCTGCGACGCCAGCGGCAACGTCGACCTGGCCGACCTGCAGGCGAAAGCCGAGAAGCACAGCGCCAACCTGGCCTGCGTCATGGTCACCTACCCGTCCACCCACGGCGTGTTCGAGGAAGGCATCCAGCAACTGTGCGAGATCGTCCATTCGCACGGCGGCCAGGTCTACATCGACGGCGCCAACATGAACGCGCTGGTTGGCGTGGCGGCGCCGGGCAGCTTCGGCGGCGACGTCAGCCACCTGAACCTGCACAAAACCTTCTGCATCCCGCACGGCGGCGGCGGCCCGGGCGTCGGCCCGATCGGCGTCGGCGCGCACCTGGCCAAGTTCCTGCCCAACCAGCGTTCCAGCGGCTACCAGCGCGACGCCGCCGGCATCGGCGCGGTCAGCGCGGCGCCGTTCGGCTCGGCCAGCATCCTGCCGATCTCGTGGATGTATATCGCGATGATGGGCGCCGAAGGCCTGACCGCCGCCACCGAAACGGCGATCCTGGCGGCCAACTACATCGCCCGCCGCCTGTCGCCGCACTATCCGGTGCTGTACGCGGGCCACGACGGCCTGGTGGCGCACGAGTGCATCATCGACCTGCGCCCGCTGACCGACGCCACCGGCATCAGCAACGAAGACGTCGCCAAGCGCCTGATGGACTTCGGCTTCCACGCGCCGACCATGAGCTTCCCGGTGCCGGGCACCTTGATGATCGAGCCGACCGAAAGCGAATCGAAGGTTGAAATCGACCGCTTCATCGACGCCATGATCGTCATCCGCTCGGAAATCGCGCAAGTGCAGAACGGCGAATTCGACCGCGAAGACAATCCACTGAAGGGCGCTCCGCACACCGCGGAAGTGCTGACCGCCGACGTCTGGGCGCACAAGTACAGCCGCGAAGTGGCGGCCTTCCCGGTGCCGGCGCTGCGCAAGCAGAAGTACTGGCCGCCGGTCGGCCGCGCCGACAACGTCTACGGCGACCGCAACCTGTTCTGCGGCTGCGCGCCGATGAGTGACTACGAGTAAGCCAGCCTTGCGCGCGCCCGCGCCACGGTAGCGGGCCGGGCGCGCACGCGTCGACGCCGGAACGCAGGCGGACCAGCAGGTCCGGCCTGCGTTTTTTTATGCGCGTTAACGGCCAAGCCGACCTGCGAAAATCCTTGACTTAGCGGTACCTGGGTCCGATCCCGCACCCATGATGTTACTCAAGTGACACAAGTGCTACATAAGCATGTAGTTACAACACCATGGCGATCACTCTATATTCAAGGCTGACAGACAGGAGCGTTCAACATGAATATCGTAGCGGTTAAAAGAGGCAGTCTCTTCCTCTCCATCTCTGACGAACGTAATATGTACCGTTTGCGTCACTCCATGTTTCGCGAAAGATTGGGATGGGACGTACACACGCAGGACGGCATGGAGTTTGATGAATACGACCAACTGAATCCCATGTACATGATGGCCAAGGAGGGAGGCACCTTGCACGGTTGCTGGCGCATGTTGCCGACCACGGGGCCGAACATGCTGCGCGACGTATTCTCAATGTTGCTCGACGGCGAGGCGCCCTGCGGCGAGGACATCTGGGAACTGAGCCGCTTTGCCGTGCTCAAGCAGGATTCCACGGCGTTCGGGCTAAGCACGCTACCGATACAGATGATGCTGCATGTCGTGCGCCTGGCCCGCAAGTATGGCGTAAACCACCTGGTGACGGTCACCACGCCGGCAATGGAACGCATGCTCAAGCACGCCAATATCACGCCGCGCCGGCTCGGTCCGGTGGTACAGATGGGCGTGGCGCGCGCGGTAGCGCTGTGGATCGATGCCAACCACGCCACGGAATCGGCCTTGATGAATGCGATTGCGCAGCGCGAGGAACTGCGTGTCGTGCCGGCGCGTCGGCCTGATATGTCGATAACGATTTACGACTGAACCGCGGCCGCGCAAGGCGCATCTATCCATTGGCTTGGAGAGCAGCGTCTGGCGACGCCGCATATTGGGGGGGTAAAAACTATGGGTTCCCGCTATTACGTATTCGGCGCCGGCTACGCAGCCGGGCAATTGTCGTACATTGGCTTGTGCGACTGCCCGCCGGACCAACACAAGGACGACATTTTGGGCCGCTTGGCGCAAGGTGGCAGCGGCGGTTTGGCGGCTTGGATCGCGGAGATGCGGCGCCGCAGCGAATCCGACCTGTTTGTCATCGAGGATTATTCGACCCGCGCCGAAGCCGAGGATGCCGTCGGTTTCTGGCGCCGTTATTACCGCTGGCTGGGTTTTGATTTGCTTGCTGGCGGCGACGCCGCCATTGCCGAATAAACTGACCACGCCGGCGCGCGGCGCCGGCCTTAGCCTTTGACAGGACGATTATGCCGCCCGCCCCAACCGTTTTCATGTTTTCAGGCCAAGGATCGCACTATTTCCACATGGGCAAAAGCCTGTTTGAACACGACGCCACGTTTCGCCGCTGGATGCTGGACATGGATCAGTTCGTGCGCAACCGCAGCGGCCAAGGCGTGCTCGACACCCTTTACGACGAGCGCCGCGGCAAGGGCGAATCCTTCGACCGGACCTTGCTGACCCACCCCGCCATTTTCATGGTTGAATACGCCCTGGCGCAAACCCTGATCGAGCGCGGCGTCGTGCCGGACCTGACCTTGGGCGTGAGCCTGGGCGCGGCGGCGGCGGCGGCGGTCTCGGGATGCATCGGCGTGGAAGACGCGCTGGAGGCGGTCCTGATGCAGGCCAGCGCGCTGGAGGACCATTGCCAGCCGGGAGGCATGATCGCCATCCTGAGCACGCCGGAGCCGCACCTGCTGGCGGGTCTGCGCGAGCAATGCGAGATCGCCTCCTTCAATTTCCCCGGCCATTTCGTGATCGCGGCACAGCGCGACAGCTTGGCGCCGATCCAGGCGGCCTTGCGCGAACGCCATTTGACGTTCCAGACCTTGCCCGTATCTTTTGCCTTTCATTCGCGCTGGATCGATGCGGCCCGGCCCTGTATCGAGCGGAACCTGGCGGCCTTGCCGCGCAAGCCGGCGCTGATACCGATGGTGTGCTGCGCCCGCGCCGGCGTGCTGACCCAGCTGCCGCAGAATTATTTCTGGAACGTGGCCAGGGAACCGATCCGTTTCCAGCAAACCATCGCCGAACTGGAAAAGAGCGCCCCCTACCGCTACCTTGACCTGGGTCCGGCGGGAACCCTGGCGACGTTCCTGAAATATACGCTGCCGCCCGGATCGGCGTCGACCGCGCATGCCGTGCTGTCGCCATTTGGCGGCGAGCTGCTTAAATTGTCCAGCATCGGCGCGTACGCGCTGACACCGGAAGGGGCGTGACATCCGCACGATGCGGTAACTGGTGACGCGGGCGTCGCGGCGCGCCGTCCCGTCGCCTTACACGCGTGGCGCACCGCAACAATGGCATTTCATCTACAATGCTGATGGCGAGCAACGACCAGCAACGACGAGCATACAAGCGCGAGCATACAAGCGCATTAATCCAATGGCGGACAAGCACGTGCTCGATGACATCTGCGCATCCACCTCATTTTGAAGCCGCCGGCGCCTGACTATGCATAGCAATCCTTACCTGCAAGGCAATTTCGCCCCCGTGGCGACCGAATCGAGCGTCACCGAACTGCGTTTGACCGGCCAGTTGCCGGCGGGTCTGTCGGGCACCTTGTGTCGCGTAGGTCCGAATCCGCAGTTCGCCCCCCGCGACGGCGATTACCACTGGTTTGCCGGCGATGGCATGTTGCACGCGTTCGACATCCGCGATGGCCGCGTGGCTTATCGGAATCGCTGGATACGCACGCCAAAATGGCAACTGGAACATGGTGCGGGACAGGCCCTGTTCGGTACCTTCGGCAATCCTGCGACCAGTCATCCCGTGACAGCCGGCCTGTGCAGTGGCACCGCCAATACCAACGTGCTATGGCACGGCGGACGCCTGTTCGCGCTGGAGGAAGCGCACCAGCCGTTCGAGCTCGACCCCGTGACGCTGGCGTCGAAAGGGCACCAGGATTTCGCCGGCCGCCTGCACGCCCCCTTCACCGCCCATCCGCGCACCGATCCGCGCAGCGGCGCGCTGCATTTCTTTGCCTACGCGGCCGAAGGCGCCGGCACGTCCACCATGCTGGCCGGCGTGCTGGATCCCGACTGCCACTTGACGCGGCTGGAATCTTTCAGCGCGCCATATGCGAGCATGGTGCATGATTTCATGCTGACCGAACACTACGCGCTGTACCCCGTCATGCCCCTCACGGCCAGCATCACGCGGGCCATGCACGGCGAGCCGATGTATGCCTGGAGCCCAGGCAAGGGCACGCATGTGGGTGTGATGCGCCGCGACGGCGCTGAGCGCGGCATACGCTGGTTCGAAACGGGTGATTGCCACGCCTTCCATTTCATGAACGCGTGGGAAGAAGGCGCTTGCATCGTCGCGCATGCGATGCAGTCCGAGCGCGCGCCCGGCTGGGCCGACGAGCATGGCCGCATGGGCGATCCGGCGCGGATGGTGGCGCGCCTGTGCCGCTGGCGGATCGATGTGCGCAGCGGCCGGATCCAACGCGATTATATCGACGATTTGCCGGCCGAATTCCCCCGCTTCGACGAGCGCTATACGGGCATACCCCATCGCTTCGGTTTTTATGCCTGCCATGTCGACGCATTGGTGCGCGATCCGCACCACAATTTGCTGTTTGCGTCGCTGGCGCGGCTTGACCTGGTCAGTGGCGAGCGCACGCTCTACACCCTGCCGGACGGCGACGTGATCTCGGAGCCGGTGTTTGCCCCGGCCGCGGTCGACGCGCCGGAAGGCCAGGGTTGGTTGCTGGCGGTGGCTTGGCGCGCGCGCGAGAACCGCAGCGACTTGCTGATTTTTGATGCACAGGACCTCGCCGCCGGCCCGGTGGCGAGCGCGGCGCTGGCGCGCCGTGTGCCGTTCGGCTTCCACGGCAATTGGCACGCCGATCCACGCCGCTCTGAACAATAGGACAGCAGCGACGCCGTATGAATCAAACACCAATTGCGAGACAGCATGAGTGATACCGCCCACACAGGCAGCGCGTGGCACGCCGCCATCAAACCCCGCGAAACGCTGGGGCGTTTTCGTCCACGCCTGAGTTTGCGTACCCTGAGCCGTGGCGACGGCTTGCTGGGCCTGCGGCCGGGCGGGCTGTTCAGTCCGCGCGGCGGCAACGTGACGGTGGCCCAGATCGACTGGACCTACGTCACGCCCGAAGGGCTGCGCTGGGAAACTCCCGCCCCCACTTCCTTGTACGCCGTCGATGCGGAGTTGACGCAGGAATTGCGCGATGCGCAAGGCGAGTCGCTGCTGATGCGCCGCAACGTCCATGCCGAAACCGACGCGCTGGAACAGATCCGCAACCTCGGCATGCATCCCTTGCACGACGATGCCCTGCAATGGCGCTCCGACGACATGGCGCCGCCGGTACTGGCCTGGTGGTCGCTGGTGCAGGAAGAGTTGTTCGGCGATTTTTGGGCCGACAACCTGCCCAATCTGCAGAGGCAAGGGTGGAGCATCGTGGTGCATCCCGGTTTTGCGCACGAAAGCGTGCCGGTCGAAGCCTGGCGCCTGATCGTCGATCCCGACAGCGGCGAAGTACTCGGGCGGGAAGTGGCTGCGCGCCTGCGCGGGCGCAGCGCCGGCCTGGGCGGCGGTAGCGGCCCGGGCAAAGCCGAATGGTGGTTGCTGACCTTGGGTGTGGATATCGACGGCGAGACCTTCGACCTGGCGCCGATGCTGGCCGACCTGCTACGGCGCGACCAGCGCTGGCTGGACCGCAAGCAAATTGCCGCCATCGACCCGCAGGCGCGCATCTCCTTGCGCGCGCCCGGTGGCAAGCGTATTGATGCGCTCGCGGCGCCGCTCAAGGCCATCGTCACCGCCATGCTCGATCTGCTGACCGATCCAAAGCGCAAGCCCGGCGCGCTGCGCCTGTCGCCATGGGATGCCCAGCGCCTCGACGAGCTGGGCCTGGACTTGCTGGACGCCGACGGCGCTTGCGGCGGCGCGCAAGGCAGCCTGCAATTGCAGGGCGGCGAAGATTTGCGCGCGCTGGCGCAGCGTTTGCGCGGCAGCGGCGAGCCAAAGGCCGTGGCGGCGCCGGCCGGGCTGGGGATAACCTTGCGGCCGTATCAATTGCATGGCTTGGCCTGGCTGCAGTATTTGCGCGAACATCGGCTGGCCGGGATCCTGGCCGACGATATGGGTCTGGGCAAGACGGCGCAGGTGGTGGCCCACCTGCTGGTGGAACAGCAGGCCGGCCGCCTGGACCAACCGGCCCTGGTGGTGCTGCCCACCTCCCTGGTTTTCAACTGGCAAGCTGAAATGCAGCGGATGGCGCCCAGCCTGCGCGTTTTGGCCCTGCAGGGCGCCAAGCGGGCGGAGGACTTTGGCCGCATTGCGCAGCATGACGTTATCCTGACCACCTATCCATTGCTGTGGCGCGACCTCGACGTGCTGGCGCCGCTGCCCTTCCACATGCTGATATTGGACGAGGCACAGACGGTCAAGAACGCGGCCGGACGCAGCGCCAGCGCGGTGCGCCGCATCAAGGCCCGTCATCGCCTATGCATGACCGGCACGCCGATGGAAAACCATCTGGGCGAATTGTGGACCCAGTTTAATTTTCTGATGCCGGGCTTCCTGGGCGACGCGCGCAGCTTCGCGCGCCTGTGGCGCAAGCCTATCGAGGAAAACGGCGAAACCCTGCGCGCGGCCTTGCTGGCGCAGCGCATCCGGCCATTCGTGCTGCGCCGGCGCAAGGAAAGCGTGGCCACCGAATTGCCGCCGAAAACCGAGGTAGTGAAATTACTCCGCCTGGAGGGGCGCCAGCGCGACTTGTATGAAAGCGTGCGGGTGGCGGCCGACAAGCAAGTGCGCAGCGTGCTGCAGCGGCGCGGCTTCACCGGTTCGCAAATCCGTATCATGGACGCGCTGCTCAAATTGCGCCAGGTGTGTTGCGACCCCTTGCTGCTCAAGGGCGAGGCGGCGCCGAAGAGTACCGAACGGGCAAAAGTGGAAATGCTGCGCGACATGCTGCCCAACCTGGTCGCCGAAGGTCGGCGCATCCTGCTGTTTTCCCAGTTCACCGAAATGTTGTCACTGATCGAAAAAGAACTCGACGCCTTGCGCCTGCCTTGGCTGTCGCTGACCGGCAAGACGCCGCCCGCCCAGCGCGGCGCACTGGTGGCGCGGTTCCAGAGTAAAACGGTGCCGATCCTGCTGGTTAGTCTGAAGGTGGGCGGGGTTGGCCTGAATCTGACGGCGGCCGATACCGTGATTATGCTCGACCCGTGGTGGAATCCCGCGGTGGAAGAGCAAGCCATCGCGCGCGCTTACCGCATCGGCCAGGACCAGCCCGTGTTTGTGTACAAACTGGTCATCGAAGGCAGTATTGAGGAACGCATTCTGGAGTTACAGGCGCGCAAATCGGCGCTGACCGAGGGCATTCTCGGCAGCGATGCCGCGCTGGCACCGAAATTCGACGCGGCCGAATTGAATGCGCTACTGGCGCCGCTGGGTTCCAGTCTGGCCGGGATCGCCTGAACGGGCGGCGGCCGCACCCGCCGCCGCCCGGCCCGACCCAAGCTTATATCAAACCGCTGGACAGCGCTTTCAGCACGGCTTGGTGGCGACTGGTGACATCGAATTTGTGCAGCAGGTTGCGCACATGATGGATCACCCCGTGTTCTGAAATGCACAGTACCCTGGAAATTTCCCACGTGCTTTTGCCGGCCGCAATCCACTGCAGCACGTCGTTTTCCCGTTTGGTGAGCCGGGGGCCGGCCGCCTCGCGACCATTCTTGAGGCCGTTCTTGACGATCTTGCTCATCGCCTCGTGCGCCAGGGTGGCCAGCAACGGCCCCCACATCAGCATTTCCCGGATATGGCCGCGCGCTTCGCTGCCCTTGCTTGACATCGCCAGGCTGAGCATGGCGACCCCGCCCTCCTTGTTTTGAATCGGGAATGTGACACCGGTGAGCAAACCGTAATGATGCGCCTCTTCGCGGAAAGCCTGCTGGCTGACGTTGCCATACATCTGATCCGACCAGATAAATGGCACCAGCGAAACGAGCGAATGGGCCACGGTGGGGTCGATGCTCGCATATTCCAGCTTGTCGTATTCCCTGCGCCAGTCGGCGTCGTAGTTTGACTCGATTTTTTCAACCTTGGCGCTACCGGTCCCGCGAAAACGTCCACCATATAAAAAGGAATCGAAACCCAGTACCCGGCTCAGGTGCTGTAGTTCGGCGTGTAGTTCGGCGCTGGTGTTGCAATCGTTAAGCCGCATGACGTTCGACAGGAATTTCGAGCTGTCTAGCGGGCTGGCGTGCGGCTCACGGTGGATCGCTTCATCGCTCAATTTCATCATTTGCTGACTATAAGGAAATGTGGAAAATATCAACCAGAGAGCGCAGGACTGACCACGCCGGCGCAAGACCGCCATACCAATCGTCTAATGTTGCTTGTATTTTAACAGCATGTTCCGGCTTTGTACGCACAAATGAATTAAACGCAAGGCGTCCCGTCCCAAATTGCTTTAGGCCGGGGCCAGCGTCGGCGGGGCGCCGAACAGCGTGCGTCGCAATAGGCCATTGCGCGCCTGTGCGCAAGGACGATGGCCTTTCCAACGCTTGTAGTGTTTGCGGCGTGCGCGCCGCTTGGCGCAAGCAGGCTTGTCGAAGCAAGCCGCTGCGATCCGTCCATGCCTAGCTGGCCCGCCCGCCGGCGACCGTCGAAGGCCGCCGGCGGGCGCGCCGCGCCTACGCGGTTGCCGGCTGGCCGCTCGCCACATGCTTCCCGGGTGCGCCCGCCAGCCGATAAAACGCCTGCATGGCGTCCGGCTGTTCCTGCAACAAATAGCCGGTCAGTTTGGCGATCGACGGGAAGCCAAAAAACACGATCGGCGTAATATCGACACCATAGTGCGTGCTCAGCAGCTTGGCGAAGGTCGCCAGGCTGATCGAATCGAAGCCGAATTCGACCAGGTGCTGGTCGACGTCCAGTTGCTCAAGGGGGAAAGCGAGCAGTTGGTTGACGCATTGCTTCAGGTCGTACTCGATGCACTGCGCCAGGCCCAGGCCGAGCAGCGCCGCGCCGCGGCCGGCGGGCGCCGCCTGCGTCGCCGCGCGCGGCGCCGCCATGGTCGCCGCCGCCGGCGGCGCCGAATGCGCCAGTCCCAGGGAAGGATAGACCCGGTCGCTGCGGCCCACCATCACCATTTGCTGGGCCGTCGGCTGGGCCAGTAAACGCTCGAACATGGCGACGCCCTCCTCGTTGCCCAGCGCCCGTTGGCCGCCCAGCATCAGGAACATCTTGGTCGCGTCGCCATACGCCTGTCCCATGCCGCCATCCTTCCAGAACGGCCAGTTGATGACAATGGCGCGGCCGTGCCGCAGCCCCGCTTGGCACTGGCGGTTGCGATGGTCGGCGTACGCCATCTGGAAGCGGTTGGCGATCGCATAGTCGCAGGTGCCGATGTCGCCCATGATGGCGGACACGGTCGAGAAATAGCAGACGAAGTCGAGCGGCTCATCGCGCAGCACCTCGTCCAGCACCAGCGTGCCGTCGATTTTCGGATCGAGCACCGCCTGGAAGCCGGCCATATCCTGATGCACGATGGTTTGAACGCTGACAATGCCCGCCGAGTGAATCACGCCGTCGATCGATGAAAACTGGTCGCGGGCACGCTGCACACCGGCGCGCATCGCGTCGAGATCGCAGACGTCGGCCTGGATATACAGCACTTTCGCGCCGAGCCGCTCCAGCGCCTCGATGCGCCCGCGCTTCTCCCCGTCGAGCGGAGCGCGGCCGGTCAGCACGATATTCGCCGCCTGCGTCTTGATCAAGTGCTCGGCGAAGACATAGCCAAGCCCGCCCAGGCCGCCGGTGATCAGGTAGGTGGCGCCGGACTTGAGTAGGCTCGGTTGCGGCTGTAGCACGGTCGGACCGATCTTGCACACATGGCGCCGGCCCGCCTCATAGCGCACGCTCTTCATTTTGTCGGCTTGCAGTTCGTTCCACAGCAGCGGCAGACACTCGTGCATGGCCGTGACGGGGCCGGCCAGGTCCAGGCAAACGGCGGCCACCTGGGTATGCGGCAAGACGATGCCGATGGAGCGTTCGAAACCGATCCACGATTCGGCGTAGCAGCGGTCCAGCGGCTCATATTCGCAGCCGGCCAGCAGCAGTCGCCCCACCTCCAGCTTGGTCGAGGCGATGGACTGCAAAATGTAGACGATATGCCGGTAGTCGCGCAGGCAGTCCACATCTTCCAAGCCCCACAGATACAGCATGGCGCCGATCTTGCCATGCGCGTCGCGGATGGCGGCCAATGCCAGCGCGTAGCTGGCCGGATCAGCGGCGTCGATCCAATAGTGTTCGCCCTCCTGCCCGGCCGCCGCGCCTTCGCGCTGCGCCGCGCGCCCGACAAAGACCACGCGCGCTTCAGGATCTAGCGCCTGCACCGCGGCGCCGATGGCGTGCCGGTCCGCCGCTGGCGACGCAAAGCAGACCAGCGTGCCGATCGGGCCGGCGCTGGACGGCGTCGAAGGCTGCTCGTGCCAGAGCTCCTCGAATGTCATCATCTCGTTCCAATCCGGCACGGCCGGACGCGGCACGTCGACCTCGGCCGGCGGCGCCGGCGCCACCCAATAGCGCTCCCGGGAAAACGGGTACGCGGGCAGGCTGATACGCCGCGGCCGCTGAGCGCCGAACAGGCAATTCCAATGCAGCACATAACCGCGGCAATACAGGTCGGCCAGCGCCATCAGCCGGTCCTGGTACTGGCCGGACTGGGCCTGGATCTCCGTGGCGTGCCGCGTCAGCTCGTCCGCGTACTGCTGCAACATGGTTTGCGGCGTAAAGTCGCGCGCCACCGTGCCCACGAAGACATGGGGCAATTTTTCGCCGGCCAGCGCGCGCTCCAGCACCTGCGCCGCGTCGCCGCGGTCGGCGACCACCAGCGCGCAGCGCTGCATGAAATGCTGGCGCCCCTCCAGCAGGGTATGCCCGACCTCGGCCAGGGTACGGTCGGCGTTCGCGTCGTCGCGCAAGTAGGCCAGCAAATCGGCCAGCCTGCCGCGCAAGGCGCTTTCCGTCTTGGCCGACAACACCAGCAGATGATACGGCGCCGCTGGCGCGCCGGCCGGCGCCGCCGCCTCGTGGCTTTGCACCAGCACATGGGCGTTGGTGCCGCTCATGCCGAACGCGCTGACCGCGCCCATGCGCGCCAGGCGATCGCGCGCCGGCCACGGCTTGTTGATTTTGTTGACGTAGAAAGGACTCTGGTCCCAGCGGATGTAGTGGTTCTCCTGGACGCAGTGTAGGCTGGCCGGAATGGTTTGATGACGCATCGCCTGGATCAAACTGATCAAGCTGACCAGCCCCGACGCGGCCAACGTATGGCCGAGGTTGGGCTTGACCGACGTCAGCGCGCAAAAGCCGGTCTTGGCCGTGAAGGACTTGAACGTGTCGTACAGCGCGTTCACTTCCACCGGGTCGCCCAGGCGGGTGGCGGTACCGTGCGTGACGACATAGTCGATGGTTTCCGGGTTAACGCCGCTGCGTTCGTACACCGACCGCAGCAGCGCCGCCTGCGCCGCGCCGCTAGGGGCGGTAATGCCATTGGTCTTGCCGTCATAATTGACGCCGCTGGCGCGGATCACCGCATGAATCGGATCGCCGTCGGCCTGCGCCTGCGACAGGCGCTTGAGCACGACCACCGCCACCGCCTCGCCTGGCACCATGCCGTCGGCGCGCTCGTCGAAGGCATAGCAGCGATTGGCGGCCGACAGCATGCCCGCCTGCGCCATCCTCGCATGGCCGGCATCGGTCAGCATCAGGCTCACGCCCGCGGCCAGCGCCGTGTCGCACTCGCCGGCGCGCAAGCTCAGACATGCCTGATGCAGCGCTACCAGGCCGGACGAACAGGCGGTATTGATAGCCATCGCCGGTCCGCTGGCATTGGTAAAATACGCCAGCCGCGCCGCCAGGATGCCGTTGTGGTTCGAGGTGATACTCGCACCGTCCTGCGCCAGCAACTGATAGTCGCCCTCTTCCACGCCGACAAAACTGCCCAGCCGGCCGCTGCTCATCTGCTGCGCGCCGAAGCCGGCATCCTCCAGCGCGTTCCAGGCCTCCTGCAACAGCAGGCGCTGGCGCGGATCCATGCCCTGCGCTTCCTTGGGTGAAATTTCAAAGAAGAGCGGATCGAATTCGCTCACGCCGGGCACGAATCCACATGACTGGCCGCCGCCATCCTTCCAGCCGCCCGGGCGGTCGTCCGGCACGCCGCGCAAGACGTCCGTGCCGTCCGCCAAAATGCGCCACAGCTCGTCGACGTTGCGCGCGCTCGGAAACCGGCCGCTCATGCCGATGACCGCAATCGGCTCGTCCGCGGCCGCCTTCCGGTCCGGGCGGTAGCCCTGGCGCCGGACGGTTTGCGGCGCCGGCGCGCGCGCCGGCGTTGCGGGCGCGCGGACGGGCGTCGCGCGCGCCGTGGCGTCGGATTCCGCATACAGCAGCGCCAGCGCCGGCGCATGCTCCTGCGCCAGGTGGGCGGCCAGTTTGTCCAGGGTCGGATAGGCGAAAAACGCCGACGGCAGCAACTCGACGCCGAAATAAGCGCTCAGCGCGGAAGCATAGCGCGCCAGGCTGACCGAGTCGAAACCGAAATCGGCCAGATTTTGCTGCCCCCCCATACGCTCGCTGGCGATTTGCAGCAATTCGCCCGCCAGCCGTTTCAGGTCGATCGCCAGGCACTGCAAGGTAGTCAGGCCGCGCATGCCGCCACGCCGGCCAGTTGCGCTGCGATCCCCGGCGCCAGCCGCCGCCGGGGTTGGCGTCGCAGTCGCCGCTGTCGCCGGGGCGGCCTTCGGCGCCGGCGCAAAGAAGCGCTGCAGCCGATCCGGCTGGCCAAACAGCACCAGATGCTGGCACGCCCGCTGCGCCAGCAGGCGCTCGAACAGCGCGATGCCGTCCGCCGTCTCCAGCGCCCGCTGGCCGCTCGATTTCAAGTACAGCTCGGCCGCGCCGTCGGCGCCGCCCATGCCGCCGTCCCGCCATATAGGCCAGTTGATGACGATGGTCTTGCCAGGCGCGCCACGGCGTTCCTGCCAGGCCGCGTGCGCCATCTGGAAGCGGTTGCCCACGGCATAGTCGCATGAGCCGAAATCGCCCAGGATCGCCGCGGCGGACGAGAAGTAGCACAGGAAGTCCGGCGCGTCGTCTTGCAGGATATCGCTGAGCACGAGCGTGCCCGCCACCTTCGGCGCCAGCACCTGTTCGAACCGCGCCAGCGTATTGTCCGGCAAGCTTGTCTTGCCCTCCAGCCCGGCGGCATGGATGGCGCCGTCGATCCGGCCAAAACGCGCCCTCGCATGCGCCAGGCCCTGTTGCATCTGCGTCAGGTCGGCCACATCCGCCTGGACATACACGACCTGCGCCCCCAGCGCCTCCAGTGCCGCCAGGCGGACTTGCAGGCGCGCGTCCGGCGCCGAGCGCCCGCTGAGGATCAGCTTGGCGCCAAACGTGACCGCCAGATGCTGTGCCAGCTGGTAGCCCAGGCCGCCGGCGCCGCCGGTGATCAGGTAAGTGCCGCCTTTTTTCAGCGGCGTCGGCGCGGCGTCGAGACGCGCCAAGCCTACCAGCGGCACATGCCGCACGCCGTCCCGGTACTCGACGCAGTCATCGCCGCCACCCGCCAGCTCGGCCCATAGGCGCTGGCACCACGCGGCAGCGTCGAATGGCTCCTCGCCCAGCTGGCCGACAACGCCCAGCCGGGTCTGCGGCAACACGGCGCCAAGCGAGCGCGCATAGCCGATCCAGGATTCGGCGTAGCAGCGCTCCAGCCCATCCGGGTACGCGGCGGCCAGCAGCACGCGCCGGCAACCCAGCCTGGAACTGGCGAGCGCCTGCAAGGCGTGCACGATGGGAGCGTGCTCGCGGATGCATGCGCTATCTTCCAGCGGCCACAGATACAGCAGCGCGTCGGCCGCGCCGTAGGTGTCGCGGACGGCCGCGAAAGCCGCTTCGTAACTGGCCCGTTCGCCGGCGCTCACCGCATAGGCGTCCGCGCCCGCGCCTTCCGCGGTCCGCGATACAAACACCACGCGGGTGCGCGGGTCGAGCCGGCGCACCGCTTCCCTAACGGCGCGCTGATGCGCCGGCACCGAGGCAAAGCACAGCAGCACGCCGATATCGGCGCCACCGTCCGTAGCCAGCGCCCGCGGCTGCCAGCTTTCCGCGAAGGTCATGATTTCACATGCGTCCTGCGGCGCATGGACGGCCAGCGCGACCGCCGGCTCGCTCTGCTCGTTCTGCTCGGCCTGGTGGTCCTGCATCACCAGACCGACCAGGCGCACGCACAGCTTGCCGTCCGGGTCGCACAGGTCGATATCGAGCCTGCGCACGCGCTCGCCCGGCTGCGCGCCAGCGCTGGTGCGCACCAGCGCCCACATGCTGGTACTGCATTCGCCCAGGATATCGATGCGCTCCAGGCCGAACGGAAGCGGCGCCTTGGCGTCGGCAACGCCCAGCGACAGCCCGATCGGCGCCTGCAGCGCCGCGTCCAGCAGGCTCGGATGCAGCAGGTAGCGGTGCGCCTGCGCCGCCTGCGCCGCCGGCAGTTCCAGCCGCGCCAGTACCTGCCCCTCGCCCACGTACACCGCAGCCAGCGCCCGCTGGGCCGCGCCGTATTCAAGGCCCAGCTCGCCGAGCATCGCGTAGCACTGCGCCGCCGACAGTTCGGCCACGCCGCACGCCGCGCGCGCACCGGCCAGATCGCAATACTGCGCCGCCGCCGGCGCGCCGGGCACACCCGTGGCCGCGCTGTGCAGCACCGTCTCGCCGTCGGCCTCGCTGTAGATTTCGATGCCTATCGTGCCGTCCGCTTCCGGGAACAGGGCCAGGTGCAGCTCAGCCGACGTCCCCTCGCGCAGCGCCAGCGGGCGCGACCAGCTAACATCGCGCAATTGCCAGCCATGCTCGGCCCCGCCCGCCTGCGCCAGCCCGGCGCGCGCCATTTCCAGGTAGGCCAGCGCCGGCATCACGCGCCGGCCCTGGATCACATGGTCGGCCAGGAAGAATTCCTCGCCGCTGAAACGGCTGCTAAAGCGCGGCCCCGTCACATCCGACGTGTTGCGCTGCAATAGCGGGTGCAACCATCCCGCGTCCAGCCCCGGCGCCGCAACCACGGGCGCAACCGGCGCGCAAGGCGCGATCCAGTAACGCTCGCGCGCAAACGGATAGCCGGGCAGGCTGACCCGGCGCGGGCGCTGCGCCCCG
>NZ_JBJXIB010000131.1:0-16981 GCF_046115965.1 Janthinobacterium sp. CG_23.3
TCCAGCTCTTGCTCGACAACTCTAATGCCACTGCAAAAACTTCGACTTCAGGCGTAAAATCGTTGGCGCGGGTCGGTTGCATGATTTTCTCCTAAATTGATTCTTCGAACCTTCACTTTAGGATTAATTTGCGTCTTTTGCCGACCCGCCTTCATTCATAGTATCTACGGTTTAAACGACTGTATATTTCGCGCGTGGCGGCGTAGGTGGCCGTCCAGTTGCTTGGCGAAGTTTTGCCGGTCGCCCTGGCTGAACGGCGCCGGGCCGCCGGTGTCGACGCCGCCGCCCCGCAACTCGTCCAGGAAGGCGCGCATCGTCAGTTGCTGGGCGATGTTGTCGACGGTGTAGAACTCGCCGCGCGGATTCAACGCAAAGCCGCCCTTCTCCAGCACGTCGGCCGCCAGCGGAATGTCGGCGGTGACGACCAGGTCGCCCGCCGCCAGCAGGCGCACGATTTCGCGGTCGGCCACGTCGGCGCCCGACGCCACCCGCACGGTGCGGATGAAGCGCGAGGCCGGCACCCGCAAGCCCTGGTTGGCGACCAGCGTCACCATCAGTTGCAGCCGCTCGGCAACGCGGTACAGGATGTCCTTGACGGCGACCGGGCAGGCGTCGGCGTCGACCCAGATCTGCATCGCCGCCTTGCCTTCCACTACTACAGGTTCCACAGTTCGCCGTTCGGGCCGGTGCGCGGCGCGCTGACGCCGAAGTGGGCGTAGGCGGCCGGCGTGGCGACGCGCCCGCGCGGGGTGCGCTGCAGGAAGCCCTGCTGGATCAGGTAGGGTTCGAGCACGTCTTCGATGGTGTCGGCCGCCTCGCCGATGGCCGCCGCCAGGTTGCCGATGCCGACCGGGCCGCCGCCGAATTTGAACAGCACCGCCTCCAGCAGCTTGCGGTCCATCACGTCGAAGCCGACCGTGTCGACGTCGAGCATGACCAGGGCCTTGTCGGCGACGTCCTTGGTGATGTCGCCGTTGCCCTTGACCTCGGCGTAGTCGCGCACGCGCCGCAGCAGGCGGTTGGCGATGCGCGGCGTGCCGCGGGCGCGCTGGGCGATTTCGCGCGCGCCGTCGGGGGCGATCGGCGCCTTCAGCAGCGCGGCGCTGCGCGTGACGATCTTGGTCAGCTCGTCGGCGTTGTAGAACTCCAGCCGGGCGACGATGCCGAAGCGGTCGCGCAGCGGGTTGGTCAGCATGCCGGCGCGGGTGGTGGCGCCGACCAGCGTAAACGGTTGCAGGTCGAGCTTGACCGAGCGCGCCGCCGGCCCCTCGCCGATCATGATGTCGATCTGGTAGTCTTCCAGCGCCGGGTAGAGGATCTCCTCGACCACCGGCGACAGGCGGTGGATCTCGTCGATGAACAGCACGTCGTTGGCTTCCAGGTTGGTCAGGATCGCCGCCAGGTCGCCCGGGCGCTCCAGCACCGGGCCGGAGGTCTGGCGCAGGTTGACGCCCATTTCGCGCGCGATGATGTGCGCCAGCGTGGTCTTGCCCAGGCCCGGCGGGCCGAACAGCAGGGTGTGGTCGAGCGCTTCCTTGCGCTGGCGCGCCGCCGTGATGAAAATTTCCAGCTGGCCGCGGATCTTTTCCTGGCCGACATACTCGTCGAGCTGCTTGGGCCGCAGCGCCCGCTCGATCGCCTCCTCGTTCGGCGAGGCGGGCGCGGCGTCGATGATGCGCTGCTCGCTGAAGTTATCGGTTTGAATGCTCATGGTTAGCCTTTGGACAGCGCTTTAAGCGCCAGTTTAATGCCGTCGGAGACGCCGCTGCCGGCCGGCACGCTCTTCAACGCCTGCACCGCCTCCTTGTCGGAGTAGCCCAGCGAGATCAGCGCGTTCAGAATGTCGGACTGCGAATCGGGCACCGCGCGGGCGCCGCCGGCGCCGATGTCGGCGCCCAGCTTGCCCTTGAGTTCCAGCAGCAGCCGCTCGGCGGTCTTTTTGCCGATGCCGGGCACCTTCACCAGGCGGCCCGACTCTTGCAGCGTGATGGCCTGGGCCAGGTCGGCGATGGTCATGCCCGACAGGATGGACAGCGCCATGCGCGCGCCGACGCCGGTGATCTTGATCAACTGGCGGAACACGGCGCGCTCCTCGGCGTTGCCGAAGCCAAACAGCAGGTGCGCGTCCTCGCGGATCGCCTGGTGCGTGAACAGCACGACTTTTTCGCCGACGTGCGGCAGGTTGTAAAACGTGCTCATCGGCACATCGACCTCGTAGCCGACGCCTTGGCAGTCGACCAGCAATTGCGGCGGATTTTTTTCAAGCAAAATACCGCAGAGACGACCTATCATCGTGTGACCTTGTTTGGGAATGCGGGTGGAATGGGTAGTTTAGCCGACCAGGCGGCCGCGCTTCATGCGCAAACCGGCCATGCCGGGCGCCAGCGCGCTGATCAGGGCCAAGGCGTCGTAGCTGTTGGCGTGGCAAATCGCCACGCCGAGCGCGTCGGCGGCGTCGCTGCCGGGTAGTCCGGGCAGCGTCAGCAGCCGCGACACCATCTGCTGCACCTGTTCCTTGGCCGCCTTGCCGTGGCCGACCACGGCCTGCTTGACTTGCAGCGCGGTGTATTCGGCCACGTCGAGGTCGGCGCCGACCAGCGCGCAGATGGCGGCGCCGCGCGCCTGCCCCAGCAGCAAGGTCGACTGCGGGTTGACGTTGACGAAAACCTTCTCGATGGCGGCGCAGTCGGGCCGGTAGGTGGCGACGATTTCGGTAATGCCTTGCAGGATAATCTTCAGGCGCGGCGGCAACTCGCCCTCGGAAACGGTCTTGATGGTGCCGGACGCGATATAGCGCAACTTGTTGCCCTGCTTGTCGATGACGCCGAAACCGGTCGTGCGCAAGCCAGGGTCTATGCCTAGAATAATCATTGTCCGATTGTAACGCGGGGAGGCTGTTCTGGACGGCAAGGCCGTGGGTATTCGGGCGCCGGCGACGCAAAAAAAACCAAGGGCTGCTTGCCCTTGGTTTTGCTTTACGCCAGCGGCAATAAAACTATTGCCAGCCGATTATTAATGGCGGAAGTGGCGGGTGCCGGTGTACAGCATGACGACGCCGCGTTCGTTGGCCGCGTCGATCACTTCCTGGTCGCGCATCGAGCCGCCCGGTTGGATGACGCAGGTCGCGCCGGCGTCGACGACAACGTCGAGGCCGTCGCGGAACGGGAAGAAGGCGTCCGACGCCACCACCGAGCCGGCCAGCGCCAGGCCGGCGTTTTGCGCCTTGATCGCGGCGATGCGGGCCGAGTCGATGCGGCTCATCTGGCCGGCGCCCACGCCCAGGGTCATGTTATTGCCGCAGAAGACGATCGCGTTCGACTTGACGAACTTGGCCACGCGCCAGGCGAACATCAGGTCTTGCAGTTGCTGCTGGGTAGGTTGCAGCTTGGTCACCACCTTCAGGTCGCCGATCGAGACGTTTTTGGCGTCCGGCGACTGCACCAGCAGGCCGCCGCCGACGCGTTTGAAGTCCATCGCGTTGACGCCCTTGCCCAGCGGAATTTCCAGCATGCGCACGTTTTGCTTGCTCGACAGGATCTGCTTGGCGTCGTTTGAAAACGACGGCGCGATCAACACTTCGACGAACAGCTTGGCGATCTGCTCGGCGGTGGCGCCGTCGAGTTCGGTGTTGAAGGCGATGATGCCGCCGAACGCCGAGGTCGGGTCGGTTTGCAGCGCGCGCGCGTACGCCTCGGCCGCGTTGGCGCCCAGCGCCACGCCGCACGGGTTGGCGTGCTTGACGATGACGCAGGCGGCGCTCTGGTCGAAGCCGCCCAGGCTCTTCACGCATTCCCACGCGGCGTCGGCGTCGGCGATGTTGTTGTACGACAGTTCCTTGCCCTGCAACTGGCGGTAGTTGCCCAGCGCGCCTTCGGTGGCGTGCAGGTCGCGGTAGAACGCCGCGCTCTGGTGCGGGTTCTCGCCGTAGCGCATGTCTTGCACTTTTTCAAACGCGACGTTCAACGTTTCCGGGTAGGCGCCGCGGCTGCCGTGTTCCTTGGTCGGGCCCAGGCTGGTCAGGTAGTTGGTGATGGCGCCGTCGTACTGCGCGGTGTGGGCGTAGACCTTCTTGGCCAGCATGAACTTGGTGTCGTAGCCGACGACGCCGTCGGCCGCCTTGATTTCGGCCAGCACCGTGGCGTAGTCGACCGGGTCGCAGATGACGACGACGTCCTTGTGGTTTTTCGCCGCCGAGCGCAGCATGGCCGGGCCGCCGATGTCGATGTTTTCAATCGCGTCCTCCAGCGTGCACGTGTCTTTCGCCACCGTCGCCTGGAACGGGTACAGGTTGACCACCACCATGTCGATGGTCGCAATGCCGTGCTCGGCCAGCTTGGCCATGTGCTCCGGGAAATCGCGGCGCGCCAGGATGCCGCCGTGCACCGTCGGGTGCAGCGTCTTGACGCGGCCGTCCAGCATCTCGGGGAAGCCGGTGTAGTCGGCGACTTCCGTCACCGGCACGCCGTTGTCGGCGAACAGTTTGGCGGTGCCGCCGGTCGACAGGATGTTGACGCCGAGCGCGGACAGGGCGCGCGCGAAGTCGAGCACGCCGGTCTTGTCGGAAACGGAGATGAGGGCTTGTTTGATCATGGCAGTGGCTAGGTGGTTGAATGTTCGGTGGGACGGATGCGCGGCCACGCCGCCGCCCGCGCCACGGCGGCGCGGGAACCGGCGGCGGCTGCGCGCCTTACAGCAGGCCGTGCTCTTGCAGCTTCTTGCGCAAGGTGTTGCGGTTGATGCCGAGCATTTGCGCGGCGTGCGACTGGTTGCCGTCGGCGCGCGTCATGACGACCTCGAGGATAGGCTTTTCCACGGTCAGCACGACCATGTCGTAAATGTTCGACGCTTGCTGCTCGCCCAGGTCGTTGAAATACTCTTCAAGACTTTTCTGGACGACTTCCTGGATACTTTCTTTACTCATTTTACGTTTTACGATTCATTCGGCTAATTGATCTGTCATGACGCCGTCTTCGTGCCGCTCTAAAAACGCGTGACGGTAAGGCGTGTGCCCTTTGGTGCTGTGCTGCTGCGACGCTGCTACGTCCGGCCGCTACTCTTCATTCGCTTGCCAATGCGGCGTCGGCGAGGCGGTATTGTAACCGTTCGCCAAAACTCCATTGCGATTCGAAAAATTGGTCGACGGCAACTAACTGTGCCTCGGTGGACTCCAGCAAATTCATCTTCTGGCGGAACTCCTCGCCGCCGGGCAAGTCCCGCACATACCAGCCGATGTGCTTGCGCGCCGTGCGCACGCCCAGGAATTCGCCGTAAAACGCGTAGTGGGCGCGCAAATGCTCGTCCATCAGCGCGCGCACCTCGTCCACGCACGGCGCCGGCAACAGGGTGCCGGTGCGCAGGAAATGCGCGATTTCGCGGCAAATCCACGGCCGGCCCTGCGCCGCCCGGCCGACCATGACGGCGTCGGCGCCGGTCTGGTCCAGCACCAGGCGGGCTTTTTGCGGCGTCGTGATGTCGCCGTTGGCCACCACCGGGATGCCGACCGCCGCTTTGACGGCGGCGATGGTCTCGTATTCGGCGTCGCCGCTGTAGCCGTCGGCGCGGGTGCGCCCGTGCAGCGTCAGCATGGCGATGCCGGCCTGCTCGGCGATGCGGGCGATGTTCAGGGCGTTCTTGTTGTCGCGGTTCCAGCCGGTGCGGAACTTCAGCGTCACCGGCACGTCGACGGCGTTGACCACCGCGTGCAAAATCTTCTCGACCAGGCTTTCGTTTTGCAGCAGGGCCGAACCGCACCAGCTGTTGCACACCTTTTTTACCGGGCAACCCATATTGATGTCGATGATCTGCGCGCCGCGGTCGACGTTGAACTTGGCGCAATCGGCCAGGTCCCGCGGGTCGGCGCCGGCGATCTGCACCGCCTTCGGCTCCATTTCGCCGTCGTGGTCGGTGCGCCGCGCGCTTTTCTCGGTGGCCCACAGGCGCGGATTCGACGCCGCCATTTCAGACACCGCGTAGCCGGCGCCCAACTGCTTGCACAACTGGCGGAACGGCCGGTCGGTCACCCCGGCCATCGGGGCGACGAAAACGTTGTTGCGCAGAATGTGTGGGCCGATTTGCACTGGCGAGACCTGAAATGGTTGGGGGAACCCACTATTTTAACCGAGGTTCTGCTCAAATAATAAGCACTATTTTTTATTGGACAAGCAATTTGCCCCGCCCGGCGCTTATGCATCAGGGGACAGACCACGATTTCCGTATGCATCAGGGGACAGACCACGATTTCCGTGCATCAGGGGACAGACCACGATTTCCGGGAAATATTTCTTCGGAAATATTTCCCGGAAATCGTGGTCTGTCCCCGGTGAGCCGGCTACTCAGCCCAGCTCGTCGATGGCGCCCGCGCTCAGGTGTTCGACGTCGCCCCACTGCGTCAGCGTCAACTTGCCGGCGGCGAAGGCGAAGCGGTTGACGCTGGCGTTCTTGACCTGGAAGTCGCGCGGGCTGTCGAGCGACATGCCGACCGCCGCGCGGTAGGCGCACTCCAGCACGCCGCCGTGCGCCACCACGGCAATGGTCTGGCCCGGGTAGCGCGCGGCCCAGCGCTCGACGCCGTCGACCGCGCGCCGGTAAAACTGGCGGAAGCTTTCCGCCACCCGCTCGCCGGCCGGCATCACCGCGTCGATATGGCGCGCCTGCCATTCGGCGTACTCAAGCGGATAGCGTTCGGCGATGTCGGCGTACAGCATGCCTTCGAAGGCGCCGTAGCAGCGTTCCCGCAGCAGGCAATCGGCTTGCAGCGCCAGGCCGTGCTGGCCGGCCACCGCCGCCGCGGTCTGGCGCGCCCGCCGCAGGTCGCTCGATACCACCGCCGCCAGCGGCGCGCCGGCCAGCGCCTCGCCCAGCGCCTCGGCCTGGCGCATGCCCTCGTCGTTGAGGTCGATGTCGGTGTGTCCCTGCAGGCGGCGCGCCGCGTTCCACGCCGTTTCGCCGTGGCGTATCAATAAAATCGTGGTGCTCATGCAGTCTATGTTTTCAAGGTAAGGGCCAGCTCGGGATTGAGCGAGTAGGCGCCGATCAGTTGCGCCTCGTCGAGGATGTGGCCGTGGATCGCCGCGCGCGCCTGCGCCCCGGTAAAGCGCGGCGCCAGCGCCAGGCACGCGACGTCGAGCGCGTACAGGCGGAAAATGTAGTGGTGGATGCGCTCGTCGTTCCATGGCGGACAGGGGCCATCATAACCGTAATAGTCGCCGGCCATCGCCGGGTCGCCGGCGAACCAGTCGCTGAAGTCGTTGACGCCCTCGCGCCACGGCCGGCCGGCGCCGTCGGCGGCCGCCGCCACGGCCCGGCCCGGTTTGCCGCGCGGCGTCACCTGCGCCGAAAACGCGCCGGCCGCCAGCGTGCGCAGCGCCGCCGGCAGGTCGATCACGGTCCAGTGGAAAAAATCGCCGCGCGGCAATTGTTCAGCCAGCGTCAAGCCTTCGCGGTTGACGCCGCCGGCGTCGAGCGGCGCGTCGACGTCAAAGCAGAACAGGGCCAGCGATTCGGTGCCGCTGGGCACCTCGTCCCAGGCCAGGTGCGGGTTGCGGTTGCCCGCCAGGCGCACCCGGGCGTCCGGGTCGATCGCCGCGAAAGCGTGATCGGCGGGGATGAGGCCGCAATCCCGAAACGAATCGCTCCACAGTTTCATTTTGCACCCCGTTCTTTATCAATATTTTTGCGGATACCGCGCCGCATTCGTTTGAGCGCACGCAAGGAACGGCGTTACTTCGCAGCCGCGTTGGGGTTTATTTGCAGCCACAACGTCACCGGGCCGTCGTTGGTCAGCGACACCTTCATGTCGGCGCCGAAGCGGCCGGTCTCGACCACGGGGTGGCGGTGGCGCGCCTGGCGCACGAAATAATCGAACAGGCGCAGGCCGTCCCGCGGGCTGGCGGCCGGCGTGAACGAGGGCCGCGTACCGGACTTGGTATCGGCCGCCAGCGTGAACTGCGGCACCAGCAGCAAGCCGCCGCCGACGTCGGTGACGCTGCGGTTCATCTTGCCGGCGTCGTCGCCGAAGACGCGGTAGCCCAGCAGCTTGGCCAGCAGCAAATCGGCCTCGCGCTCGCCGTCGCCGCGCTCGGCGCACAGCAATACCATCAGGCCGGCGGCGATGGCGCCGATGCTGGCGCCGTCGACCGCCACGCTGGCCTGGCTGACGCGCTGCAACAGCGCGATCATGCGCTCAGGGTAACGCGGGCGAACTTGCGCTTGCCCACTTGCAGCACGAAGGTGCCGGCGTCGAGCTTCAATGCCTTGTCGCTGACGACGGCGCCGTCGATGCGCACGCCGCCCTGCTCGATCATGCGCATCGCCTCGGACGTCGACGGGCACAGGCCGGCCTGCTTGAGCAGTTGCGGCAAGCCCTGCGGCGCGCCGCCCAGGCTCACGTCGGCGACATCGTCCGGGATGCCGCCCTTGGAGCGGTTGACGAAGTCGGCCAGCGCGTCGTCGGCCGCCTGCTTCGAGTGGAAGCGTGCGACGATTTCCTGCGCCAGCGCCACCTTGGCGTCGCGCGGGTTGCGGCCGCCCTCGACTTCGGCCTTCAGCTGCGCCAGCTCGGCGATCGAGCGGAACGACAGCAGCTCGTAGTAGCGCCACATCATGACGTCGGAAATGCTCATCAGCTTGGCGAACATGGTGTTGCCCGGCTCGGTGATGCCAATGTAGTTGTTCTTCGACTTCGACATCTTGTCGACGCCGTCGAGGCCTTCCAGCAGCGGCATCGTCAGAATGCACTGCTGTTCCTGGCCGTATTGCTTTTGCAGCTCGCGCCCGACCAGCAGGTTGAACTTCTGGTCGGTGCCGCCCAGCTCCAGGTCCGACTTCAGCGCCACCGAATCGTAGCCCTGCATCAGCGGGTAGAGAAATTCGTGGATCGAAATCGGCACGCCGTCCTTGAAGCGCTTGGTGAAGTCGTCGCGCTCGATCATGCGCGCCACCGTGTAGCTCGACGCCAGCTGGATCATGCCGCGCGCGCCGAGCGGATCGCACCACTCGGAGTTGTAGCGGATTTCGGTGCGGGCCGGGTCGAGCACCAGCGACGCCTGGGCGAAGTAGGTCGTGGCGTTGACTTCGATCTGCTCCTTGGTCAGCGGCGGACGCGTGATGTTGCGTCCGGACGGGTCGCCGATCATCGAGGTGAAGTCGCCGATCAGGAAAATCACCTGGTGGCCGAGGTCTTGCAGCTGGCGCATCTTGTTGAGCACCACGGTGTGGCCCAGATGCAAGTCCGGCGCGGTCGGGTCCAGGCCCAGTTTAATCCGCAACGGCACCCCGCTCGATTCGGAGCGGGCTAATTTTTGCGCAAATTCGGTTTCGATCAATAGTTCGTCGACGCCCCGCTTGGTAATCGCGAGGGCTTCTTGTACCCTGTCCGACAGCGGCAGTGCGGTTGCGGCGGGGGCGGCCTTTTTAGGCGATGCGGAGGTGTTGTCCATATATATGTTCTTTTGCGAAATGCCGCGAAAAATCGCGAAATGGTGGTAGGTTTCCGGAGTTTGCTATAATGCCCGATCCCATCAATCTTGCCGAATGAAACGAACCAAAATAACAACAACAATATAGAGAGCTTCGTTCAAGCCGCAAATTCTAACTGATTGCATGAACCCAACCAAATCCAAAACGAGCTCACGCTTGTACTCACTGCTAGCTTCGTCGCGCAAAGCGCGTATCCTCAGCGCCTCGGCGCTGTTGCTGACGGTGTTCGCATTCGGTGCGGCCGGCGTCGCGCCTCTGGCGCCGGACGCCTCGGACCTGCCGGTGAAGTCGATCGCCCAAGACCTGGAAATGCCGAACCTGAGCGCGCAGATCACCGCGCTCGCTCAAGACGACCACGACCAGAAATTCGTCCACGAAGAAAAAGTCCGCGCCGGCGACACCCTTGCCGCCTTGCTGACCCGACTCGGCGTGGACGATGCGGCGGCCACCAATTTCATCAAGACCGACAAGATCGCGCGCGGTGTCATGTTGCTCAAAGCCGGTAAACGGGTGCAGGCGCAGACCACCGAAGACGGCCAGTTGCAATGGCTGCGCGCGACCCTGGTCGACGCCAAGGAAAGCGACGTCAAGAACATCATGATCAACCGCAAGGGCGACTCCTTCGTGGCCACGGAAGTGGCGGCGCAGCTGGAGCGGCGGGTGGAAATGCACGCGCGCCAGATCACCTCGACGCTGTTCGCGGCGACCGACTCAAGCCTGGACGGCACCCGCCTGCCGGACTCGATCTCGGCGCAGATCGTCGAAATGTTCTCGACCAACATCGATTTCCGTTCCGACCTGAAGCGCGGCGACAGTTTCAACGTGGTGTATGAAACCTTCTGGCAAGACGGCGAAATGGTCCGGGCGGGCCGCATCCTGGCCGGCGAATTCACCAACCGCGGCACCACGTTCCAATCGGTCTGGTTCGAAGACCCGGCCAGCAAGCAAGGCGGCGGTTACTACAGCTTCGACGGCAAATCGCTCAAAAAAGGCTTCCTCAAATCCCCCCTTGAATTTTCCCGTATCTCGTCCGGCTTCTCCATGCGCGTGCACCCGATTTCAGGCAACTGGAAACAGCACAAGGGCGTCGATTTCGCCGCCGCCGCCGGCACCCCGATCCGCGCCTCGGGCGACGGCGTGGTCGATTCGGTGGGCGTCCAGAATGGTTACGGCAACATGGTGGTGCTGCAGCACTGGGCCAACTATTCGACCGCCTACGCCCACATGAGCGCCTTCGCACCGGGCTTGAAAAAAGGCATGAAAGTCAACCAGGGCGACGTCATCGGCTACGTCGGCAGCACCGGCTGGTCGACCGGCGCCCACCTGCACTACGAGTTCCGCGTCAACAAGCAAGCGGCCGACCCGATGTCGGTCAACGTGCTGGCGCAGGCGCCACTGACGTCCGCCGAACTGAGCCGCTTCCGCATGGTGTCGGCCGACATGATGCACCGCTTCACGCTGCTGCGCCCGAACGGCACGGCCCTGGCGTCGCGCTGATGCATTCCGCCGCCCGCGTCGAACGACGCGCGGCGCCCCCCCCTCCCCCTGCATTTTTTCTTCCCGCCGCAGCCAGCCGCCGCCGCGTTCGACGCGCCGCGCCCGCACTCAGGCAAAATGGCGCCATCGAACAATTTTTGAACTAGCGAGGACAAACACATGGCTCTCTACATCGGTCTGATGTCCGGCACCAGCCTGGACGGCGTTGACGGCGCCCTGGTCGACTTTGGCGGCGCCGCGCCGCGCACGCTGGCGGCCGCCTACATCGCCTTTCCGGCCGAGCTGCGCGCCGACCTGATGGCCCTGCAAAGCGCCGGCCACAACGAAATCGAACGCGAGGCGCTGGTCGCCAACCGGATCGCGGCGCGCTACGCCGATTGCGTGGCGGCGCTGCTGGCCGAGGCCGGCGTCGGCGCCGGCGCCGTCCGCGCCGTCGGCGCGCACGGCCAGACCATCCGCCACCGCCCGGAACTGGGCTTCACGCGCCAGACCAACAACCCCGCGCTACTGGCCGAACTGTGCGGCATCGACGTCGTCGCCGACTTCCGCAGCCGCGACGTCGCCGCCGGCGGCCAGGGCGCGCCGCTGGTGCCGGCCTTCCACCGGGCGCAGTTCGGCCAGCCGGGCCAGACCCGGGTGGTCGCCAACATCGGCGGCATCAGCAACATCAGCGTGCTCGGCGCCGACGGCGGCGTCAGCGGTTTCGACACCGGCCCCGGCAACGCCTTGATGGACGCGTGGATCGGCCGCCACCTGGGCCGCAACTACGACGCCGACGGCGCCTGGGCGGCCAGCGGCAAGGACATCCCGGCGCTACTGGCGAGCATGCTGGCCGAGCCCTACTTCGCGCTGCCGGCGCCCAAAAGCACCGGGCGCGACCTGTTCAACGCCGACTGGCTCGCCGCCAAGCTGGCGCCGTTCGCCGGCGCGGCGCCGGCCGACGTCCAGTTCACACTGACCAGGCTGACCGCGCTGACGCTGGCGCAGGCGATACGCCAACACGGCGCCCAAGCCGACGCCGTGTATGTCTGCGGTGGCGGGGCGTACAACGGCACGCTGCTGCGCGAATTGGCGGCGGCGCTGGACGGGCAGGCAACGGTGCAATCGACCGACGTGTTGGGCGTGCCGCCGAACCACGTCGAAGCGCTGGCGTTCGCCTGGCTGGCCTACCGCTTCACACAACGCGCGGCGGGCAACTTGGCGGCGGTCACCGGAGCCCAAGGCGGCCGCGTGCTGGGCGCCCTGTATCCGCGCTAGAGAATTGGCCGGGGTTCGGACGGAACGGCCGCCGCGAACCGCTCGGCTTACGCCACGGACGAAACCGCGGACGAACGAAAGCGGCGGAACGACCGAAGTCGTCCGCCGCAACGGGCCTTACCGGCGAAGGCTTACACCGAGAACGAGGAGCCGCAACCGCAGGTCGACGACGCGGTTGGGTTCTTGATGACGAACTGCGCGCCCTCAAGGTCATCCTTGTAGTCGATTTCGGCGCCGACGAGGTACTGGTAGCTCATCGAATCGATCAGCAACTGCACACCGTTTTTCACCATCGTGGTGTCGTCTTCGTTGACGATTTCGTCAAACGTGAAGCCATACTGGAAGCCGGAGCAACCGCCGCCTTGCACGAAAACGCGCAGTTTCAAGTCGGGATTGCCTTCTTCCTCGATCAACTGCGCGACCTTTTCGGCGGCGCTGTCGGTGAAGATAATAGGCGAAGGGATTACATCTAGCGATTCGGCGACGGCATTCATTTCATACTCCTACTTGAAAACATTGATTCATTATAGACCTTTAGCGCAGCTCACGCTTCAGACGCCGCCAAATGCAACACTTTGTCGACGCCGTCATGGTGGACCAGTTGCCCCGAGACCAGCGCGCCGCCGTGCATTTCCAACACTTTGTAATGGACTTCCCCGTAGATGCGGGCTTTCGGCTGAACTTCAAGCAATTCCGACGCGTGCACCGGGCCGTTGATCGCGCCATTCACCACCAGATGGTCGCAGCGCACCTCGCCGTCTATCCTGCCATGCTCGCCGACCACCACAAAACTGTGCTGGCCGACTTCGGCGGTGACGTTGCCGCGCACCTGGCCGTCGATCCGCAGGCCACCCTTGAACAGCACATCGCCGTCGATCCGGGTCGCTGCGCCGATCAGGCTATCCATCGCGTTTCTCGGGTTACGGGCGAACATCGCAGAAGTCCTCAGGCAAACGCTACCGGTCGGTGGACCTAAGCAACTAATTTACCCCGGCGTAGCCGCAGCGCCTTGATCTGGGTCGCCGTTACGGCATCAACGCGATATGCGCCAGCCCCATGCTCTCGTCCAGGCCGAACATCAGGTTCATGCACTGCACCGCCTGGCCGGACGCGCCCTTGACCAGATTGTCCTGCACCACCAGCACGATGACGGTATTGCCGGGCGCGCCGTCGACTTGCGGACGGTGCAGCGCCAGGCGCAACATGTTCGAGCCGCGCGTCGAGCGGGTTTCAGGATGCGCGCCGAACGGCATCACGTCAACGAACGGCGCGTCGCGGTACGCGGCTTCGAACAGCGCCTGCAATTCGGCGTTGCCGACGTCCTTGCTCAGGCGCGCGTACAAGGTCGAATGCATGCCGCGGATCATCGGCACCAGGTGCGGCGTGAAGATCAGGCCGACTTTCTGGTCGGTGAAGCGCTGCAACTGCGCGGTGGTTTCCGGCAAATGGCGGTGGCCGGACACGCTATAAGCCTTGAAATTGTCGCTGGACTCGGAGAACAGGATGCCGATCTCGGCCTTGCGGCCGGCGCCGGAGACGCCCGACTTGCAGTCGGCGATCAGGCTGGAGGCGTCGATCAGGCCGGCCTTCAGCAGGGGCGTATAGCCCAGTTGCATCGTGGTCGGGTAGCAACCCGGATTGGCGACCAGCGAGGCGCCCTTGATGTCGTCGCGGTTCAGCTCCGGCAAGCCGTACACCGCCTGCTCGATCAGCTCGGGCGCGGTGTGGGGGATGTTGTACCATTGCTCGAAGACGGCCTGGTCCTTCAAGCGGAAATCCGCCGCCAAGTCGATCACTTTCACGCCGGCGGCCAGCAGGGCCGGCGCCTGCGCCATCGCGACGCCGTGCGGCGTGGCGAAAAACACCACGTCGCACTCGCCCAGGTTGGCCTTGTCGGGCGACGAGAAGGCCAGGTCGACGCGGCCGCGCAAGGATGGATACATGTCGGCAACGGGCAAGCCATCTTCCTTGCGCGACGTGATCGCCGTCAGCTGGACCTGTGGATGGACCGCCAACAGGCGCAGCAACTCCACTCCGGTGTATCCAGTGCCGCCAACGATGCCAACTTTGATCATGTTTATTCCTTGCGAATGAGGTGTGAAGAGTAAAGTGAGAAATAGGAGCGTTATTTTAACAGGGCTGGCGAATGCGGGCGCGCCGGCGCCAAACGCAAAAAAGCCGCCAGACAGGGGTCGGCGGCTTTTTGAACAACACGCAGAGACTGCGTGCCGTAGCGGGCGAATTAACGCTTCGAGAATTGCTTCGCGCGACGTGCTTTGCGCAGACCAACTTTTTTACGCTCAACTTCACGAGCATCGCGAGTAACGAAACCGGCTTTAGCCAGGTCTGGTTTCAGGGCTGCGTCGTAGTCGATCAGCGCGCGGGTGATACCGTGACGCACTGCACCAGCTTGGCCGGACTCGCCGCCGCCGTGAACGTTGACCTTGATGTCGAAACGCTCGACATTGCCGGTCAGTTCCAGAGGTTGACGGATGACCATCAGACCTGTTTCGCGCGAAAAGTATTCGTTCGCTGGCTTGCCGTTAACGACGATCAAGCCTGTGCCGACTTTGATAAAAACGCGAGCCACTGCACTCTTGCGACGGCCGGTTCCATAATTGTAATTACCGATCATGTCAGTTCCTTAGAGAACAAGTGCTTTAGGTTGCTGAGCAGCGTGCGGATGGGTTGCTTCCGCGTACACTTTCAGCTTTTTGATCATCGCGTAGCCGAGCGGGCCTTTAGGCAACATGCCCTTGACCGCTTTTTCCAGCGCGCGACCCGGAAAACGCTGTTGCATTTTCTGGAAATTGGTTTCGTAGATGCCGCCTGGATAACCAGAGTGACGGTAGTAAATTTTCTCAGTGGCTTTGGTACCGGTCACACGCAGTTTGCCTGCGTTGATGACGACGATGAAGTCGCCGGTATCGACGTGAGGAGTAAATTCTGGTTTGTGTTTGCCGCGCAGTCGGAGTGCCACTTCGCTGGCAACACGTCCGAGGACTTTGTCCGTCGCGTCAATCACGAACCAATCGCGCTGGACTTCATGTCCTTTAGCGGAAAATGTTTTCATGTTGACTTCCTAAAAGATTACACGCTCAAATGGTGGTTCCGCCAACATCAACTTCTTGCGGACTCTGCCTTATCTACTTTTCCTGAGCGAACGGAAAGCCGACAAGTATAAGCGATCTCGCCCGTCCGCGTCAACCCCCACCTTCGGGGGTGCGTCGGCACGCCGTTTGCGTTCCTCCCTTACAATATAGGGCGCTTATTTATCGGAGAGAACCATGGAATGCAAAGTTAGCTGGAACGGCCCGTCGGGCATGAGTTTTTTGGCACAAACCGGCTCCGGTCATCTGGTGACGATGGATGGCGCGCCCGACGGCGGCGGCCATAATCTGGCGCCGCGGCCGATGGAAATGGTGTTGCTCGGCACCGGCGGTTGCACCGCCTATGACGTGGTGCTGATCCTCAAGCGCGGGCGCGAGGACGTGCGCGGCTGCGAGGTGACGCTGAAGGCCGAACGCGCCGAGACCGAGCCGAAGGTGTTTACCAAGATTCATTTCCATTTCACCGTCACCGGCAAGAATTTGAAGCCGGGCGGCGTCGAACGCGCGGTCGCGCTGTCGCATGATAAGTATTGCTCTGCGTCCATCATGCTGGCGAAAACCGCCGAGATGACGCATTCGTTTGAGATTGTCGAAGGCTAAACGCCACGTTAGCGTGGCGCAGGCCGGACGCGGGGGCCGCCGAGGCGGACGCCCTGCCGGGCTAACCCGACCCACACAATCCCGCCGTCGCTAGAGGTAGTACGCGGTCTTTGTCATCACTTTGCCCATCAGCGCCATCAGCGCCTTGACCGGCGCCGGCACCTGCGCCGCGCCCAGCGCCTCGGCCTTGGCGCCGTGCTCGATTTCGTCGACGCGCATCTGTTCGACGATGGCGCGCGATTTGGCGTCCTGCGCCGGCAATTTCTCCAGGTGGCTGGCCAGGTGCTGTTCAACCTGGCGCTCGGTTTCGACGACGAAGCCGAGGCTGCGCGCGTCGCCCAGCCGCGCCGCCACGGTGCCGAGCGCGTAGGCGCCGGCGTACCAGAGCGGATTGAGCAGGCTGGGCTGCGATCCCAGCTCGGCCAGCCGCTGCGCCGTCCAGGCCAGGTGGTCTTCCTCGTCCCTGCCCGCCTGCGCGAACTGCGCGCGCATGGCGTCGCTGCCGGCGTGCCGCGCCTGCGAGTTGTACAGCGCCTGCGCGCACACTTCGCCGACGTGGTTTACGCGCATCAGGCCGGCGGCGTGGCGCTGCTCGGCCTGGTCCAGCGCCGCGTCCGGCGCGTGCACCGCCGGGGTCGGCCGCGACGCCGAGGCGACGCCGGCGATGACGCGCAGCGCCCTGTCGGCGCCGATAATCAAACGATCCAAGGGGTGGTGGTACTGGTTCGCTGCCATGGCATGTGTCTGTTTTGGTGTGAAAAGCTGATTATAGGGCATCGCGGCGCCCCCGCCGCCGGCCAACGGCGCGCGCCTGGCGGCCGCGTTCGCGCACTCTGGGCGGCCGAATACGCCGAATATCGCACGGACACGCCCGCCATGGCCCCAATTGAATACAATGCCACCATAATAGAGGCCAGGATGGCGCTGGCGGGGGGGGGGGGGGGGGGAGGAAGGGGGGGGGGGGGGGGGGGGGGGGGGGGGGAAGGGGGGGGGTGGGGGGTGGGGGGAGGGGGAGGGGGGGAGGGGAGGTGAGGTGGGGT
>NZ_JBJXIB010000132.1:0-16468 GCF_046115965.1 Janthinobacterium sp. CG_23.3
GCATGATTTTCTCCTAAGTTGATTCTTCGAACCTTCACTTTAGGATTAATTTGCGTCTTTTGCCGACCCGCCTTCATTCATAGTATCTACGAAAATCCTTAACTAGCGGTATTACGATTCGCCCCCGGCGGCACGTCGTGTTGCTAGACGCCGGCTTACTCCAGGCCGGCGAACAGCGGCGTGCTGAGGTAGCGCTCGCCGAACGAGGGGATGATGGTGACGATGACCTTGCCGGCGTTCTCCGGCCGCCCCGCCAGTTGCAGCGCGGCCCACAGCGCGGCGCCCGAGGAAATGCCGATCAGCAGGCCCTCCTCCTTGGCGGCGCGGCGCGCGGTGGTGAAGGCGTCGTCGTTCTTGACGCAGATGATCTCGTCGTAGATGGCGGTGTTGAGCACGGCCGGCACGAAGCCGGCGCCGATGCCCTGGATCGGATGCGCGCCCTTGACGCCCTTCGACAGCATCGGCGACGCCTCCGGTTCAACGGCGACGCAACGAAAGCCCGGGCGGCGCTCCTTGAGCACCTCGCCGACGCCGGTGATGGTGCCGCCGGTGCCGACGCCGGCCACCAGAATGTCGACCTGGCCGTCGGTGTCGCGCCAGATCTCCTCGGCCGTGGTGGCGCGGTGGACGGCCGGGTTGGCCGGGTTGTTGAACTGTTGCGGCATCAGGTAGCGCGGGTCGGCGGCGACCATCTCCTCGGCCTTCTTGATGGCCCCCAGCATGCCCTCGCCGCCGGGCGTGAGCACCAGCTCGGCGCCGTAGGCGCGCAGCAGCATGCGCCGTTCGCGGCTCATGGTGTCGGGCATGACCAGGGCGCAGCGGTAGCCGCGCGCGGCGCACACCATCGCCAGCGCGATGCCGGTGTTGCCGCTGGTCGGTTCGAGGATAACGGTGTCGGGGCCGATCTGGCCGGCCGCCTCGGCCGCCGCGATCATCGACAGGCCGATGCGGTCTTTGACGCTATGGGCCGGATTGTAGAATTCAAGCTTGGCGAGGATGGTGGCCGAGGTACCGGCCGCCATCCGGTTGATACGAACGAGCGGCGTGTTGCCGATCAGTTCAGTGACGTCTTGGGCGATATGCATGGCTGGGGTCTCCGCTGCGAGGACTAGGGATGGGAATCTTTAGTCTACCGCGTTTTCCCCCGGTGTTGCCAAAAACGACAGCCAAACAGCGCCCGGACGGCTTTATTTCGCGTCGACCAGCTCGACGTCAAATATCAGCGCCGAATTCGGCGGGATGTCGGCGCCGGCGCCGCGCGCGCCGTAGGCCAGCTCGCTCGGAATAATGATGGTGCGCTTGCCGCCCACCTTCATGCCGGCCACGCCCTGGTCCCAACCCTTGATGACGCGGCCGGTGCCGAGCTTGAACGGCAGCGGGCCGCGGCCGACCGAGCTGTCGAACTGTTTGCCGTGCGACAGCTTGGCCATCGGACGGTACAACCAGCCGGTGTAGTTGACCTGCACGTCCATGCCGGCTTGCGCCTCCTTGCCGGTGCCGACCTTGGTGTCGGTGACGATCAGCTTGTCGGCCAGCGGGCCGGGCGTGTCCGCCGACATGGCGGCGGTGGCGGCGGCCGGAGCCGGGTCGGCGGCGTACGCCATCGAGGCGGCGACCGAGCAAATCAAAGCGAATAAAACGGAACAACGCGTCATGATGTATTCTTTCAAGGAGGTTCGGTGAATCTCTGCTTGCGTGCTTCCAAGCAAAGCGCGACATCATCATAGCAAACTGGCGGAGGCGCATGACGACGGCAACGCGACAGCACCGGCTTTTTTTCGCGCTGTGGCCCGACCCGGCCACCCGCGCGGCGCTGGCGCGGCTGCAGCAAGGCGTGGCCGGCAAGCCGTCGGCGCCGGCCAAGCTGCATTTGACGATGGCGTTCCTGGGGCAACGCCCGGACGCCGACCTGCCCCCGCTGTGCGCCATCCTGCAAGCGGTGGCGGCGCCGGCCATGACGCTGGAGCTGGACTGCTACGGCCATTTCAGCGGCCAGCGCATCGCCTGGGCCGGCATGGGCGCGCCGCCGGCGGCGCTGCTGGCGCTGCGCGCCGAGCTGATGCGGCTGTTGGCGCAGGCCGGTTTCGCGCCCGAGTTCGAGCACGACCGCTTCCGTCCGCACGTGACGCTGGCGCGCAAGGCGCCGGCCCCGGCGGCGCCGCCGCCGGCGTTCGCGCCGCTGCGCTGGCGCGCCGACGAGCTGGTGCTGGCGGCGTCGACGGGGCCGGACGGCTACCACGTCATCGGCGCGCGCCGGCTGGAGTAGCCGCTAGTCGCCGAGCGGCGCCGGCGCCGCCGCGGCGGCCGTCGCGCCGTCCGCCAGCTTGCGCAACAGGTGCGCGGCGGCCACCATGCCGAAGCTGGCCGTGACCACCATGCTCGAGCCGAAGCCGGCGCAGTTCAGGCCGGTGACGCCGTTGCGCTCGTCGCCGTCGACCGAGCAACTGGCCTCGTTGTCGGGAAATTGCAGCGGCTCCATGGAAAACACCGCGTCGACGTTGAACTTGTTCTTGATCCCGCGCGGAAAGCCGTGCTCGGTGCGCAGCATCTTGCGCACCTTTTTCAGCAAGGGTTCCTGCTCGGTCTTGGCCAGGTCGCGCACGTCGATGCGGGTCGGGTCGGTCTGGCCGCCGGCGCTGCCGATGGTGATCAGCGCCAGCGCGCGGTCGCGGCAGAAGGCGATCAACGCGGCCTTGGCCTTGGCGCTGTCGATGGCGTCGATCACGTAATCGTAGTGGCGCGCGCCGAGCATCTGCGCCAGGTTGTCCGGCGTGATGAAGTCCTCGATCTGGTTGACCCGGCAGAACGGGTTGATCAGCGCCACCCGCTCGGCCAGCGCGGCGATCTTGGCCTGGCCGATGGTGGCGCTGGTGGCCTGGATCTGGCGGTTGATGTTCGATTCGGCCACGTTGTCGAGGTCGATCAGCGTCAGTTCGCCGATGGCGCTGCGGGCCAAGGCCTCGACTATCCAGGAGCCGACGCCGCCGACGCCGATCACGCACACGTGGGCGCCGCGGAAACGCGCCAGCGCGGCGGCGCCGTACAGGCGGGCGATGCCGCCGAAGCGGCGCTCAAAATCGATCTCGGTCAAGGTTGCCGGAAAAATAGCATTAGTGATTGTGTTCATGGCGCCATTTTAACGGACGCGGCAGTCCATCTATTCTAAAATGTGCGCACAGACCAGACCAGCAAGACACGATTTTTTTGACAGTAGCCACGAAAGCACATATGACCGCCCCATTGTTCGACGCCATTCCCGGTTTTGACCAGCCGATCGCCGTGCTGAAACATTGCCACGACAAGATACGCAAGCAAATTGCAACCATGCAAAACCTGCTGAGCCATCTGGCCCAGTATGGCGCCAACTTTGACGCACAACAAGGCGCCAAGGCGGTGCTCCAGTACTTTAACAAGGCGGCCCACCTGCACCACGAGGACGAGGAAGAGGATTTGATGCCGATGTTGCAAGCGACCGCGGAGGGTGCCGACGCGGCGCTGCTGACGGCGCTGGTGCCGGAGATCCTGGCCGACCACCGCCAGATGGACGCCGCGTGGGGCAGCTTGAAGACGCAACTGGAACGCATCGCCGACGGCAGCGCGGCGACGCTGTCGGCGGCCGACGTGGCCGGCTTCGCCGCCGCCTACCAGGCCCACATGGCGAAGGAGGAAAGCCAGTTGGCGCCGATGGCCAAGCGCATTTTCAGCGCCGGGCAGATGGCGCAACTGGGCACGGCGATGCAGAAGCGGCGCGGCATCGGCGAGCCGGCGCCGGCCGCCGCCGGCAACGCCCATCCCGGCAGCTTGCTGGCCGGGCTGCGCAAGGACTACAGCCAGTCCAGCCTGATGGAAACGGACGTGCTGGCCGAGCCGATGGCGCAGTTCGGCAAGTGGTTTGACGAGGCCCTGAAGGCCCAGGTGAACGAGCCCAACGCGATGACGCTGGCCACCGCCAGCGTCGACGGCAAGCCCAGTTCGCGCATCGTCCTGGTCAAGCAGTTCGACCAGCGCGGCTTCAGCTTCTTCACCAACTACGACAGCGACAAGGGCCGCCAGCTGGCCGACAACCCGCACGCGGCGCTGCAGTTTTTCTGGCCCGAGCTGGAGCGCCAGGTGCGCATCGAGGGCCGGGTCGAGAAAACCTCGGCGGCGGAAAGCGACGAATATTTCGGCGTGCGTCCGCTGCAGAGCCGCCTGGCGGCAATTGCGTCCAAGCAAAGCGCGCCCATCGCCAGCCGCGCCGAGCTGGAAGCGAATTTCGCCTGCGTCGCCGCCAGTTCCGGCGACCAGCCGGCGCGCCCGGCGCACTGGGGCGGCTACCGCCTGGTGCCCGAGCGCATCGAATTTTGGCAGGGCCGCCGTTCGCGCTTCCACGACCGTATCGTGTTTACGCGGCGAGCCGACGGCACTTGGCGGATCGAGCGCCTGCAACCCTAGTTGGCGGCGGCGGGCACGCTGGATCCCATCTGAACCGGCGGCGCCGCGCGGCAACGCGGCGGGCGCCGCCTTGGGAGGCAAACGTGTTCGCACAAAACCGACTCAGCGCCTGGGTCGCCGGCGTCCGCAAGCAGGTCGCGCTGCCGCTGCGCATTGAATTGTGGAACGGCCAACAGGTCGATTTTTCCGCCGACGCGCCGCGCGTGACGATACGCCTGCCGCGCGCCTCGGCGGCGCGCTACCTGCTCACGCCGTCGCTGTCGAACCTGGGCGGCGCCTACGTCGAGGGCGCCATCGAAGTGCGCGGCGCCGCCAGCGACATGATCGCCATCGTCAACGCGCTGGCCCGCGCCAGCCTGAAGAGCGAAGGCGCGTTCGCCCGCCTGGCGCGCGGCGTGGCGCACGACAAGCGCAGCGACGCCGCCGCGATCCGCTACCACTACGACGTCTCCAACGAGTTCTACGCCCAGTTCCTCGACCCGAACCTGGTGTATTCCTGCGCCTATTTCGAGCGCGGCGACGAAACCCTGGAAGCGGCGCAGCTGCGCAAGATCGACCACATCCTCGCCAAGATCCGGCTGCGCCCGGGCCAGAGCCTGCTCGACATCGGCTGCGGCTGGGGCGCGCTGGTGCTGCGCGCGGCGCAGCGCCACGGCGCCCGCTGCGTCGGCGTGACGCTGTCGGAAAACCAGTACGCGCTGGCGCGCGAGCGCGTCGCCCGGGCCGGCCTGGACCACCTGGTCGACATCCGCCTGCAAGACTACCGCGACGTGCGCGGCCAGTTCGACCGCATCACCAGCGTCGGCATGTTCGAGCACGTCGGCCTGCGCCACCTGCCCGACTATTTCGGCGCGGTCCACGCGCTGCTGGCGCCGGACGGCTTGGCGATGAACCACGGCATCACCACGACCGACCCGGACAACGGCGGCGCGCCGTACGGCGGCGGCGAATTCATCGGCCGTTACGTGTTTCCGCAGGGCGAGCTGGCGCACATCGGACAAGTCTTGAAGGCGATGCAGCAGGGACAGCTGGAAGCGTTCGACGTCGAAAACCTGCGGCGCCACTACGCCAGGACGTGCGCGATCTGGACCGAGAATTTCGAGGCCAACGCCGCCGAGATCCGCCGACTGGCCGGCGACAAGCGCTTCCGCATCTGGCACGTCTACCTGGCCGGTTGCAGCTACGCCTTCGAGCACGACCTGATCAGCCTGTACCAAATCGTCTGCGGCAAGGCGGGCCGGCCGGCGGCGGCGCTGCCGTGGTCGCGCAAGTACATGTACCAGGCGCAGGGGCGCGCGGCGGCGCCGTGACAGGCGACAACTAGCTTGACCGCCGCCGGCCCTTCGCCCGTGGTTTCAACGAGGCGGGCGGCGCGCGAACGCCAGCCTACTTCAAGCGGTTGGAAAAGGTTTTCCTGAACTTGCTGACCTTGGGTTCGACGACGAAGGCGCAATAGCCTTGCAGCGGATGCTGGCGGAAATAATCCTGGTGGTAATCCTCGGCCTTGTAATAGGTCTGCGGCGGCTGCAGCTGGGTGACGATGGGCGCGTCCCAGACGTTGGCCATCTCGGCGATGACCTGGCGCGCCACCGCCTCCTGCTCCGGCGACTGGAAGTAAATTACCGAACGGTACTGCGTGCCGACGTCGTTGCCCTGGCGGTTCAGCGTGGTCGGGTCGTGGATCGTGAAAAACACTTCCAGCAAGTCGCGATAGCTGATCAGGGTCGGATCGAATTCGACGCGCACCACTTCGGCGTGGCCGGTGGTGCCGGCGCACACCTGCTCGTAGGTCGGATCGGTCTGCTGGCCCCCGGTATAGCCGGACTCGACATGGGTAACGCCGCGCATTTCAAGATAGACCGCTTCAAGGCACCAAAAACACCCGCCTCCGAGTACGGCAACTTCATTCTTCCCATCCGTTGTCATAGCGCGCTCCAAAAAAGTGATGACTACCTGTGTCGATTACTGTAACGCAAACCGTGCTCGGATGCACTGCCTATCGTTACGCCATTGCGACGGCGCAGCAAGTGGCCGCGCGCGGACGCCGCGCCGGGCGGATGTGGCATGATCGTGCGTGATCGCGCCCGCCGCCGCAATCTTTGGCATAATGGCAAAAAAGATACAGGCCCCCTCATGAACACTCGCTCCCCCCGCGCACCGGCACCCGAATTCGACACCGCGCACTTCCGCCAGGCCCTGTCGCAGTTCGCCACCGGCGTGACGGTCATCACGACGCGCCTGGCCGACGGCAGCTTCCGTGGCCTGACCGCCAGTTCCTTCAACTCGGTGTCGCTGACGCCGCCGCTGGTGCTGTGGAGCCTGGGCGCCGGCGCCAACAGCATGCCCGTGTTCAGCGGCAACTCGCATTATGTGATCAACGTGCTGGGCGCCGACCAGGCCCACCTGGCCAAGCTGTTCTCGCGCCGCAGCGACAACCCCTTCGACGGCGTCGACTACGAATTGTCGCGCACCGGCCAGCCTATCCTGAAGGGCGTCTCGGCCTGGTTCGAATGCCACAACCGCAGCCGCTACCCCGAAGGCGACCACGTGATTTTCGTCGGCGAAGTCGAACAATGCGCGACGACACCCCAAGCTTCACTGATTTTTCATAACGGACAATTCGACAGCACACAAACGCGCTAGAATTGACGCATCGGCAAAGCAGTCTATACAAGACCAACAGCCTAACGAGACCAGGACAAACCATGACCCAAGCAGACTCCAGCCGTAAAGCGCAATTCCACTGGGACGATCCCCTGTTGCTGTCAAACCAACTGAGCGATGACGAGCGCATGGTGCGCGACGCCGCCGCCGCGTATTGCCAGGACAAGCTGGCTCCGCGCATCGTCGAGGCGTTCCGCCACGAAAAGATGGACACGACGATCTTCCGTGAAATGGGCGAGCTGGGCCTGCTGGGCGTGACCATTCCAAGCGAATACGGCGGCTCCGGCCTGAACTACGTCAGCTACGGCCTGATCGCCCGCGAAGTCGAACGCGTCGACTCCGGCTACCGCTCGATGATGAGCGTGCAGTCGTCGCTGGTGATGGTGCCGATCTACGAGTTCGGCACCGAGCAGCAGCGCCAGAAATACCTGCCGAAGCTGGCGAGCGGCGAATGGATAGGCTGCTTCGGCCTGACCGAGCCGAACCACGGCTCCGACCCCGGTTCGATGATCACCCGCGCCAAAAAAGTACCGGGCGGCTATGCCTTGTCGGGCGCCAAGATGTGGATCACCAACTCGCCGGTGGCCGACGTGTTCGTGGTCTGGGCTAAGGACGACGAGGGCGCGATCCGCGGCTTCGTGCTGGACAAGGGCATGGCCGGGCTGAGCGCGCCGGCGATCCACGGCAAGTTCGGCCTGCGCGCCTCGGTCACCGGCGAAATCGTCATGGACAATGTGTTCTGCCCGGAAGAGAACGCGTTCCCCGACGTGCGCGGCCTGAAGGGGCCGTTCACCTGCCTGAACTCGGCGCGCTACGGCATCGCCTGGGGCGCGCTGGGCGCGGCCGAGGATTGCTGGCACCGCGCCCGCGAGTACGTGCTCGACCGCCAGCAGTTCGGCCGGCCGCTGGCCGCCAACCAGCTGGTGCAAAAGAAGCTGGCCGACATGCAGACCGAAATCACGCTGGGCCTGCAAGGCTGTTTGCAACTGGGACGCATGAAGGACGCCGGCACCGCCGCCGTGGAAATCACCTCCATGATGAAGCGCAACTCCTGCGGCAAATCGCTGGATATCGCGCGGGTCGCTCGCGACATGCTGGGCGGTAACGGCATATCCGACGAATACGGCGTCATCCGCCACATGGTCAACCTGGAAGTGGTCAACACCTACGAAGGCACGCACGACGTGCACGCGCTGATCCTGGGCCGCGCCCAGACCGGCATCCAGGCGTTCTCGTAACAACACGGCGGCGCGGCAACCGGGTCGGACCTGGAGGTCCGCCCCCGGCTCTTTGCCGCTGATTTTTTTTCCGCGTACCGGTTTAGAACTTGTAGCCGATTCCGAAGCTCACCGCCAGTGGATCGAGCGTGATGTCCTGCGTCTGTCCGGTCGAGAATCTGACGGTGGTTTTCAGGAAGGTCTTGGTCACGGCGAGGTCGGCGTACCAGCGCTCGTTGATCGCCATCGCCAGGCCGGCCTGCAGCGTCGCCGCCAGCTTGTTGTCGAGCTTGAAAGTGGTGGACTGGCCGCCGACATTGGTGATCGCCGTCATCTGCGCCGAGCCGCGCGCCTTCTGGAAGTAGGCGTAGGTGGCGCCCAGGCCGACGTAGGGACGGAACTTGGCGGCCGGCGTGAAGAAGCGGTACTGGGCGAGCAGCGTCGGCGGCAAGGCTTCCACCGTGCCCAGCTTGCCGGTGCCGTCGATTGCGCCGGCGCCGCTGATGGTGTGCTGGTACGGCACGCCCAGGTGAAGTTCGGCCGAAATGTTGTCCGTCACGCCGTAGCCGACGATGAGCACCGGCTTGGTGTCGCTGCCAACGGCCGCCTTGGTGCCCGGCAGGGCCGGCGCGGACACGTCGCCGCTGTCGACTTTCGGCGTGATCTTGTTGACGCCGACCTTGAGCGTCCACTGGCCGGCGCTTTGCGCCGACGCCGCCGACGCGGCCGCCAGCGCCGCCGCCAGGACCAGCAACCGCGCGCCGCTATTGAGTTTGAATGTCATGTTCTCTCCTATTCTTTACATTGTTGTGTCGGCGGCCCGCCGCGGGGACGGCGCCGCCGCTTGCCTGCCTTACAGCCAGCCGCGCACGATCATTTCCTTGGCCACGAATTTGGCAATGAGCGAATACTCGTACGGCGTCGCGTGGCGGTCGTCGGAGAACATATAGTGGCTGACGTCGCCGGCGATCACGTTCCGGCCGGTGCAGCCCAGCGCGGAGCCTTCCAGCACGTTGGCGCCGCAGGCGGGCGTGCTGGTGTTGCTCAGGCCATACGGGCCGGGGTTGGTGATCTGGTCGTGGCTGATCGCATACAGGTCCACGTACAAGGCCTTGGCCTGGCCGTTCAGGCCGGCCAGCAGCTTGGCGTTGTAGGCGTCGACCATCGTCACCAGCAGCGCGTGGATCTGGGCGTTCTGCGACTTGCCGACCGGCGTGTTGGCAAAGTCCGGCAAGTTGTTGACGACGACATAGTTGGCGCCCTTGCCGATGATCTCGGTTTTCACCAGGTCGGCCGTCTCGACGCCGGCCTGGGCCATGGCGGCGACGGCGCCCGGGGCGCTGGCGGTGGCGTAATCCAGACCGGCCTGCTGGCCGGCCGCTTCGCCGGCGGTTTTCGCCTGCAGCGCGCGGGCGCCGACATAGGCCGGGTCGGCCGCACTGGCGTTGCCTTGCATAAAGGCGGCGGTCGCCGCAGCCTGGACGATGGTGTTGTCGGTGGCGCCCGGTTTGGCCGCCTCGGTCTGGATCGCCAGGCCGATCAGCGGGCCGGCGGCGGCGGGATTGGTGGCGCCGGCGGCCAGCAGGCCGGCCAGGGTGGTGGCGAAGGTGGTCTTGCCGGCGGCGACGCCGGCCGCCGTCGCACCGCTCTTCAGCACGCCCAGCAAGGCCGCGATGTCGTTGCCGCCGACGGTCACGAAGACCACCTCGTCACCCTTGAACTTGCCGCCCACGGCGGCCAGGTGGTTGCGGATCTGCTTGGCCACCGGCAGCGTCAGCGCGCCCAGCGGCGAGCCGGTCGCCGCATTGTTCGGTCCGATGTCGGCGGTCACGCGCGCGCCGCCTTGGGCGTAGCCGTAGCAGCCGGCATGGTTCACCACCGGTACGGCAAAGCCCAGGCTGGCGTCGCCGTTCAAGCCGGTTTGCGCGGGACAAGGGGCGGGCAAGCCAAATTGCGCGGCCATCAGCTCGGTCCAGTTTTTCCCGTTCAGTTCCTTGTTGATGGCGGTGTTGTCGCCGTTGATGGTGAATTTGCCGCCGCCGAGCGCCAATACCGCACCGACCCGATAGGTGCCGACGTCGGACAGGCTGTCGCCAAAGACCACCTGGGCGCTGTATTTGACTTTGTTGTTTTGGTCGCCGCCGCTGCTGCCGTTGCCGCCGCAAGCGGCCAGCGCCGCCGCGCTTAGCAGGGCCAGCGCTAATTTTTTATGCTGCATGTTGTCTCCTGATGTGATTTTTTTTGACGTATAAACGAACACTCGTGCTATTCATTTCCTGCCTAATATGACATCGTTTTTTCTGCTTGCATAGGGGAACTCTTATCAAATCATAAGATTGCACTGGAAG
Organism: Janthinobacterium sp. CG_23.3; assembly: GCF_046115965.1. Taxonomy (NCBI): domain Bacteria; kingdom Pseudomonadati; phylum Pseudomonadota; class Betaproteobacteria; order Burkholderiales; family Oxalobacteraceae; genus Janthinobacterium; species Janthinobacterium sp. CG_23.3. Next base: position 10,664 of record NZ_JBJXIB010000132.1, read on the forward strand.
CAATCGGGATTCGATTTCCTTGTGCGCAGACACAACAATACGGGGGGCCGCCCAGGTATTTGGCGGCGCTCTGCACCACCACGCCGGCGCCGAGCGCGTGCGCACGCCGGTTCAGCGCCGGCCCGGGGCTGGCGTCACGGCGCCGGCGCGCGCCTCACTTGCAGCGGATATCTTCCTGGAAGTATTTTTCCGACAGCGCCTGGAAGGTGCCGTCCGCCACCACCTCCCGCTGCGCCTTGTCGATCGCGCCGGCCAGTTGGGTATTGCCCTTTTGCACGGCAATGGCGATCTTTTCGATGAACAGGTAGGCGCCCATGCGCATGCCGCCGTCCGGCTGTTTCGCCAGCGCGGCCTTGACGGCGAAGCGGTCGCCGACCCAGGCGTCGGCGCGGTTGTTGAGCAGCGCGGCGCGGGCGTCGGTGTCCTGCGGGAAGTTCTTCACTTTCACGCCGGGCAATTTGTTGAGTTGCTCCATATAGGTGGAACCGGTCTGCACCGCCACCACCTTGCCGTTCAGCGCAGCGACGGTGAGGATGGCCGGGTTCTTGGAGGCGATCACGCCGCCGCTGCAATAGTACGGGGTGGCGAACGAGACGGCCTTGGCGCGCTCCTCGGTGATGCCGACCGAATCGATGACGGCGTCCCAGCGGTCTTGGCGCAAGCCGCTCAGCAGGGCGTCAAAGCCCAGCGTTTTCCATTCGATTTTCAAGCCGGCCTTTTTCATGATGGCCTCGCCCAGTTCGATTTCGAAACCGCTCAGCTTGGAACCCTCGAAATAGTTGAACGGGGGATAAGCGCCTTCGGTCGCGATAATGATCTTGCCGTCTTTGCGGATCTGTTCCAGCGTACGCGCCTGGGCCGTCGCGCACACCGTCAAGGCCGCGGCGGCCGCTATCAGACATTGGATCGTTTTCATCTTTTTTCCCTCTGGTTTGATGCAAATCTTGTAGACTATTGGTCTATACAGCATTGACCACAACTGGTAAGCAGGCAGAATTTTAGCCGACATTGCGGGACCGACCCATCCATCACGCGCCGACGCCGCCGCCGGCGCCTGGCAAATTAAGGAATAGCCGTGCCATCCACCCCCGTGTCCGATCCGATCGCCGCCATCCTCGCGGCGCGGCCTTTGATGATCCTCGACGGCGCGCTGGCGACCGAACTGGAGCGCCGCGGCGCCAACCTGAACGACCCGCTGTGGTCGGCCAAGGTGCTGGTCGAGCAACCCGAACTGATACGCCAGGTGCATTACGACTACTTCGCCGCCGGCGCCGACGTCGCCACCACGGCCAGCTACCAGGCCACCTTCGAAGCGTTCGCCCGGCGCGGCATCGGCGCCGACGAGGCGGCGGACCTGATGCGCGCCTCGGTGCAACTGGCTTGCCAGGCGCGCGACGCGTTCTGGGCCGACCAGGCCAACCGCGCCGGCCGCCCGCGCCCGCTGGTGGCGGCCTCGGTCGGCCCCTACGGCGCCATGCTGGCCGACGGCTCCGAGTACAAGGGCCGCGCTACGGCTTGAACGTCGAGCAATTGATGGACTTCCACCGTCCGCGCCTGCGCGTGCTGGCCAACGCCGGCGCCGATCTGCTGGCCTGCGAAACCATCCCCTGCCTGGCCGAAGCGCTGGCGCTGGCCCGCCTGCTGGCGGAACTGCCGGGCGTCAGCGCCTGGATCAGCTTCTCGTGCCGGGACGGCGCGCACAACAGCGAAGGCGAGCCGCTGGCCGATTGCGTCGCGCAACTGGACGGCTACGCCCAGGTGGCGGCGCTGGGCGTCAACTGCAGCGCGCCGGAACACATGTCGGCGCTGATCGGCCAGATGCGCGCGCGCACGTCGAAACCGTTGCTGGTGTATCCAAATTCAGGCGAGCAATACGACGGCGCCGACAAGCAATGGCACGGTTGCGCCCACAGCCAGCCCTTCGCCGAGCAGGCGCGCGACTGGCACAGGCAGGGCGCGCGCCTGATCGGCGGCTGCTGCCGCACCAATCCCGACGACATCCGCGCGCTGGCCGGCTGGGCCGGCGCCGCCGCCTAGCCGCCGGGGCCGGCCCGGGCGAAGAAAATACGCGGCGGCCCCGGGCGCGGGCGCCGCCGGGTCATCTATAATGGGTGTTTTCGCACAAATTACACGCCAAATCATGGAATTAGCCAAGTCTTTCGAGCCCGCCGACATTGAACAATTCTGGCGCAACGAGTGGGAGCGGCGCGGATACTTCGCCGCCACACTCGACGCCGGCAAGCCGTCCTTCAGCACGCTGCTGCCGCCGCCGAACGTGACGGGCACGCTGCACATGGGCCACGCCTTCAACCAGACCATCATGGACGGCTTGACGCGCTACTACCGCATGCGCGGCCACAACACCGCCTGGGTCCCGGGCACCGACCACGCCGGCATCGCCACGCAGATCGTCGTCGAGCGCCAGCTGGACGCGCAAAAGATTTCGCGCCACGACCTGGGCCGCGAAAAATTCATTGAAAAAGTGTGGGAGTGGAAGGAAAAATCCGGCTCCACCATTACCGGCCAGATGCGCCGCATGGGCACCTCGCCCGACTGGCAGCGCGAATACTTCACGATGGACGCGCCGCGCTCGAAGGTGGTCGCCGACGTCTTCGTGCGCCTGTACGAGCAGGGCCTGATCTACCGCGGCAAGCGCCTGGTCAACTGGGACCCGGTGCTGGGCACGGCCGTGTCGGACCTGGAAGTGGTGTCGGAAGAGGAAGACGGCACGATGTGGTACATCCGCTACCCGCTGGCCGACGGCAGCGGCCACCTGACGGTTGCCACCACCCGCCCCGAGACCATGCTTGGCGACGTCGCCGTGGCGGTCGACCCGAGCGACGAGCGCTACCTGCCGCTGGTGGGCAAGATGCTGAAGCTGCCGCTGACCGAGCGCGAGATCCCGATCATCGCCGACGAGTACGTCGACAAGGAATTCGGCACCGGCTGCGTGAAGATCACGCCGGCGCACGACCTCAACGACTACGCCGTCGGCCAGCGCCACAACCTGGACAAAATCGTCATCCTGACCTTGAAGGCGACCATCACCGACGACGCGCCCGAGGCCTACCGCGGCCTGGACCGCTTTGTCGCGCGCAAGAAGATCGTCGCCGACCTCGACGCGCTGGGCCTGCTGGAAGCGGTCAAGCCGCACAAGCTGATGGTGCCGCGCGGCGACCGCACCGGCGTCATCATCGAACCGATGCTGACCGACCAGTGGTTCGTGGCGATGAGCAAGCCGGCGCCCGAGGGCACCTTCTTCCCGGGCAAGTCGATCGCCGAGACGGCGCTCGACATGGTGGCCAGCGGCGAGGTCAAGTTCGTCCCCGAAAACTGGAGCACCACCTACAACCAGTGGCTCAACAACATCCAGGACTGGTGCATCTCGCGCCAACTGTGGTGGGGCCACCAGATCCCGGCCTGGTACGACGACGCCGGCAACATCTTCGTCGCCCAGACCGAAGCCGAGGCGCAGGCCAAGGCCGCCGCCGCCGGCAGCAGCGGCGCGCTGCGCCGCGACAACGACGTGCTCGACACTTGGTTCTCGTCGGCGCTGGTGCCGTTCTCGACCATGGGCTGGCCGGAGGAAACGCCGGACATCAAGGCCTTCCTGCCGTCGTCGGTGCTGGTGACGGGCTTCGACATCATCTTCTTCTGGGTCGCCCGGATGGTCATGATGACCGCCCACTTCACCGGCAAGGCGCCGTTCCACACCGTCTACGTGCACGGCCTGGTGCGCGACTCCAGCGGCCAGAAGATGTCCAAGTCGAAGGGCAACACGCTCGACCCGATCGACCTGATCGACGGCATCGACGTCGAGGGCCTGGTTGTCAAACGCACCACCGGCCTGATGAACCCGCGCGACGCCGACAAGATCGCCAAGGCGACGCGCAAGGAATTCCCGTCCGGCATCGCCGCCTACGGCAGCGACGCGGTGCGCTTCACCATGGCCAGCTACGCCTCGCTGGGGCGCAACATCAACTTCGACCTGGGCCGCTGCGAAGGCTACCGCAACTTCTGCAACAAGATGTGGAACGCCACCCGCTTCGTGCTGATGAACACCGAGGACAAGGATTGCTCGGCCAGCGCGGCGGACCTGTCGCAGGCCGACAAGTGGATCATCTCGCTGCTGCAACGCGCCGAACTGGACATCGCCAAGGGTTTCGACGACTACCGCTTCGACAACATCGCCGCGTCGATCTACAAATTCGTCTGGGACGAGTATTGCGACTGGTACCTGGAAGTAGCCAAGGTGCAGATCCAGCACGGCAACGAAGGCCAGCAGCGCGCCACCCGCCACACCCTGCTGCACGTGCTGGAAACCGTGCTGCGCCTGGCCCACCCGATCATTCCCTTCGTCACCGAGGCGCTGTGGCAAAGCGTCGCGCCGCTGGCCGGCGTCGACATGGCGGCGCACGGCGGCTCGGTCATGATGCAGTCCTACCCGATCGCCGATCCGGCCAAGATCGACGCCGACGCCGAGGCCTGGATGCAGCAGTTGAAGGCGTTGACCGACGCCACCCGCAACCTGCGCGGCGAAATGCAGATCTCGCCGTCGATACGCGTGCCGCTGGTCGTCGAGGCCGGCAACGCCGCCGACAAGGCCGCGCTGCACAGCTTCGCGCCGTATGTGCAGATGCTCGGCAAGCTGTCGGAGGTGAACATCGTCGACGCGCTGCCGGAGTCGCCTGCGGCGGTGTCGGTGGTTGGCACCACCAAGCTGATGCTGAAGGTGGAGATCGACGTCAAGGCCGAACGCGAACGTTTATCCAAGGAAATTACACGCATCGAGGCAGAAATTGCCAAGGTTAACGGCAAACTCGGCAATGAAAGCTTCGTTGCGCGGGCGCCGGCGGCAGTGGTGGCGCAGGAAACCGAGCGTTTGCTCAGTTTTTCTGCAACGATCGAAAAAATGCGCGAACAGTTTGCTAAACTACCCATCGAATAAAAAAGAAATATCCCTATCAATCACGATATTGGAGACGACACGATGCGTATTTTAGTAAAAGCGGGCTTGCTCGCGGCGGCCATGGCGCTGTCATCGGCCGCCGCCTGGGCCGACGACAGCTCCCCGGTTGGCCTGTGGAAAAGCGTGGACGACGCCAGCGGCAAGCCGAAGGCGCTGATCCGCGTCACCGAAAGCAACGGCGTGCTGCAAGGAAAAATCGAAAAGCTGTTCCGTACGCCGGACCAGGACCAGGCGCCGAAATGCGACAAATGCCAGGGTGCCAACAAGGACCAGCCGATGATCGGCATGACGATGCTGTCGGGCCTGAAAAAAAGCGGCGAGGAATACGTTGACGGCGAAATCACCGATCCGGCCGACGGCAAGGTGTATCGCAGCAAAGCGTGGCTGACCGAAAACGGCAAGAAACTGCAAGTGCGCGGCTACGTCGGCCTGCCGATGTTCGGCCGTTCGCAAACCTGGTTGCGCCAGGAATAAGCCAGCGACACCACGCGGATCGGGGCCAGGTCTTGCGCGTCACCATTCTTCACGGAATGATGGCATGCAAGACCTGGCCCCGATTTTTTTGTCCGCGGATTATTTTTTGCGAGCGCCACCGCTCTCATTGAAGCCAACAGCGGTGAATTGGGGTGAGACCCCCGGGGTCTGACGCCAGGGTTGCGCCTCTGGTTTAAACGACTTCAGTGTCGTAGTTGGCCGAGGCAAAACGCGCTGCTCCAGGCCAACATTGTCGGGTTACGCCGCGCTAACCCGACCTTCTATGATGAATTCCAAGTCAACTGGTTTTTCGCAAATTTATCCTATCCCTTGTTTCGGTATCGGCGGGGTCAAGGGCGGGC
>NZ_JBJXIB010000133.1:0-16264 GCF_046115965.1 Janthinobacterium sp. CG_23.3
GAGCAACTGACACCTCGAGGGCGTTTTGGGAAGGACAAAAGGGGGGCGCCCCGGGGACCGGTTGGGTGGGGGTAGAAGGGGGGGGGGCGGGGGGGGCGCGCGCCGCCGCGCGCCACCCGCATCTGCGCTTCGAGCGCCTGGCGCTGGACGACTGCGCCCGCGCATACGCCGGCGCCGCCGACCTGGTCACTTGCATGGAAGTGCTGTATTACCTGCCGGCCCGGCAAAGGCTGGCGGCGCTGCGCCAGTTGAAGGGCATGCTGCGCCCTGGCGGTTGCCTGCTGGTATCGTCGATGATCGCCGCGCCGCCGTATTTTTCGGCCGAGCAACTGGGCGCCCTGGTGGGCGGCGAACTGGCGCTGGTCGACAGCGGGGTGCTGTATCTGAAACCGCTGGCGCTGTGGGAGAAACTGCAAATGAAACTGCGCCGCGGCGGCACCCCCGGCGCGGCGGGCTACGAGTATGCCGCGGTGGAGCGCTGGGGCCGCTACGCGGCGCGCCTGCTGCCCGGCTTCGCCCGTTCCCACGCCTACGTCATCGCGCGCGCCGCGTGACGGAAAGGACCGCCATGCGCGTGCTGACGATCACCACCTACTTCCCCAACGCGGCCGACCGGCAGCGCGCCGTGTTCGTGCAAAACCTGGTGCGCGCCATGCGGCTGCGTTGCCAGGTGCAGATGATCGCCCCGGTGGCCTACGTGCCGGCGCTGGCGCGCAAGCCGGAATGGCGCGCGCAACGCGCCATTCCGGCTTGCGACAGCGTCGACGGCATGGCGGTCGAGCATCCGCGCTTCCTGGTCGTGCCCAAACTCGGCTGCGTGTCCGGCTTCAGCTATTTCCTCAGCATCCTGCGCCTGCTGCGGCGCGGCGCCCGCGCCGGCGGCGACGCCGTCGTGCACGCGCACTGCGCCTATCCGGACGGCGTCGGCGTGGCCCTGGCGGCGAGCTTGCTGGGGCTGCCGTTCGTGGTCACCGCGCACGGCAGCGATATCAACGTCTACGCCGAGCGGCGCCTGTTGCGCTGGCAGATACGCTGGGCGTTGCGGCGCGCCGCCGGCGTGATCGCCGTCAGCGCCGCGCTGGAGGCGAAGATCGCCTGCCTGCTCGGCGCCGGCGCCACCGGCCTGGCGCGCATCCCCTGCGCCGCCTTCGATCCGCGCCTGTTCTTTCCGCGCCCGCGCGGCCCGGCGCGCGCCGCGCTGGACTTGCCGGCGCCGGCCCGCGTCGTCGTCTGCGTCGGCCAACTGGTGCCGGTCAAGGGACTCGGCTTCGTCGTCGAGGCCTGGGCCGAGCTGGCCAGGCGCGGCCGGCTCGGTCCGCACGACCGGCTGGTGTTGCTGGGCGACGGCCCCTGCCGCGCCGCGCTGGAGCGGCAGGCGGCGGCCGGGCCGGCCGGCGGCGTCCACTTCGCCGGCGCGGTGTGCCAGGCCGACGTGGCGCGCTGGATCGCCGCGGCCGACCTGCTATGCCTGCCGAGCTTGAACGAAGGCACGCCCAACGTCGTCGTCGAGGCGCTGGCCAGCGGCGTGCCGGTGGTCGCCAGCGGCGTCGGCGGGGTGCCCGAGCTGGTGCGCGACGGCGTCAACGGCCTGCTGGTGGCGCCGGCCGACAGCGCGGCGCTGGCCGACGCCCTGGAACGGGGCTTGGCGCGCGACTGGGACGCGGCGGCGGTGGCCGCCTCGGTGGCGGCGCTGACCTGGCAGGCCATCGCCGAGCGCAATTGCGTCTTCCTGCAAACGATACTGGACCAGCATGACGCTCGCCATTAGGGACGCCGGCAAGGCCTTGCTGCAGCGCTGCTATTCGCCGCGGCGCTTCCTGTGGCGCCTGCCGGCCGGGCACGGCGCCATGGCGCTGACCTTCGACGACGGCCCCGACCCGCTGCACACGCCGGCGCTGCTCGACCTGCTGGCGGCGCACGGCGTCAAGGCCAGCTTCTTTGTCATCGGCGACAAGGTAAGCGGGCAGGCCGCGCTGATGCGGCGCATCGCCGCCGAGGGCCACGCCATCGGCGGCCACACCTGGAGCCACCGCGACATCGTCGGGCGCTCGCGGCCCGAACTGGGCGCCGACTTGCAGCGCTGCCGGTTGGCCATCGGCGCCGCCTGTGGCGTCGATACGGCCTTGTTCCGGCCGCCCCGCGGCCGGGTCGACCTGGCGGCGATCCACCATGTCGCCATGCTCGGGTATTGCATGGTGCACTGGAGCAAAACCTACGGCGACTACCGGCGCGACGGCGCCGAGCGCCTGCTGGCGCGGGTGCGCGCGACGCCGCCCGGCGCCGGGGATATTGCCTTGTTCCACGACCACAACGAACACACGCTCGCCGTGTTGCGCGCCCTGATACCCGAATGGCTGGCCGGCGGCCTGGGCTTCGCGGCGATTCCCGGTGGCGCGGCGGCGCCGCGCTGAACGGTGGCGCGCGCAAATTTGACGCAAGCCAATACGCGCGGGGAAGTTTGCCCTATCTTGGACGGGTGCCAGGCGCATGGGTCGCCGGCAAACGAACAGCGCACCCCGGCGGCGGTCGAACTCAACGGACGGTCCTGATGGATAAGATAATCACAGGGGTCTTGTGGCACCTGCGGGCAATGTGGCGCTACCGCAGGCTCGGGCTGTTCACGGCCTGGGCCGTGGCGATGGGCAGCGCCATGCTGGTGTTTTCAATTCCCAAAAAATACGAGGCGTCGGCGCGCTTGTTCGTCAATACCGACTCGATCCTGAAGCCGCTGATGGAAGGGGTGACCGTGCCGCCGGACAACGGCCAGCGCGTCGCCATGCTCAGCCGCCTGGTGATCAGCCGGCCCAACGTCACGCAATTGATCGACGAGGTCGGTTTAGACGTCCGGCACATGAGCGCCGAGCAACGCGAGCGCCTGATCGACGAGGTCGGCGACGTGCTGGCGATCGAAGCGGCCGGCGAGAAAAGCAATACCTATATCCTGCGCTACCGCGATACCCAGCCGCAGCGCGCGAAACGCATGGTGGAATTGTTGGTGACCAAGTTCATCGACTCCAGCAAGGGCGGACGCGCCACCGACAACGATGCGGCCAGGCGATTCCTCGACCAGCAGGCCAACGCCTATGAAGAAAAGTTGCAGGAAGCCGACGCGCGTCTGCGCGAGTTCAAGGCCCAGCACATGGCCGGGGCCGGCGCGGTGACGGAGGAGGGCAGCGGCTACCAGGTGCAGCTCGCGGCGGTGAAGGAGCAACTCGGCGCCGCCGAACTGCAACTGCGCGAGGCCGAGAACAGCCGCGACGCCTACCGGCGCAGCCTGGCGCTGGAGAACGGCGCCGCGGCGGCGGCGGCCGGCGGCGGCCGTGCCGGCGGGGCGGCGGCGGCCGACCTCGACGCCCGCATCGAGGCCGGCCAGCTGGCGCTGGACGGCTTGCTGCAAAAGTACACGGAAAGGCATCCCGACGTCGGCGACGCGCGCCGCGCCCTGGCCGGCCTCAAGGAGCAACGCCGGCAACTGCCGCCGGCCGATCCCGCCAGGCCCAGGCCGCTCGCCAGGGCCCAGGCCGCGGCGGGGGACGCGCGCGCCGCCGCCGACCCGTTGCGGGTGGCGCTGGCGCAGGCCGACGCCGCGGTGGCGTCGCTGCAGACCCGGGTCGCGCAGTACGCCGCGCGCCACCAGGAGTTGCTCGAACTGGGGCGGCGCATGCCGGAATACGAGGTGCACCTGGCCCAGCTCAACCGCGACTACCAGATCAACAAGAAAAACTATGACGAACTGGCCAAACGGCGCGAGTCCGCCAGCATCGCCGGGGACATGCAATCGGTCGCCGGGGTCGGCGATTTCCGCCTGATCGACCCGCCGCAGGTGGCGCCGGCGTCGTCGACGTCGCGCCTTCTGGCGCTGGCCGCCGGCCTGGTCGGCGCGCTGCTGGCCGGGCTCGGCGCGATGTTTTTGGCCAAGGAATTGCGCGCGCGCTTCTATGACCGGTCCCAGGTGGCCGAGCTGACCGGATTACGCGTACTGGGCGTGATTTCCGTGGTGCCCAGCGCCGCCGCTACGGACGAGCAGCAGTTGCGCCTGGCGCGCTTCGCGCTGACCGGCGCCGTTTTGTTCGCCGTCTACGTCGGCGTCGTCATCGCGGGTGCGCTGCTGAGCAGGTCCCAGGCGTGAAGGAAATACTATGAGTCTCATCGAAAAAGCCGCCGCCTACCTCAAGCTGCCCGGCCGAGAGCGGCCCGATGGCAGGCCGGAGGGGCCGCCGCGGGGCGCCGCCCGCGGCGCCGGCGGCGATCCCGCCGGCGCCGGGCCGGCCATGGCGCCGCGGGTGGACATCGACCTGGCCGGGCTGGCCGCCGCCGGCTTCATCATGCCCGGCCAACCGAGTTCGCTGCTGGCCGAGGAGTTGCGCGTGATTAAACGCCCGCTGCTGGCCAACGCGCGCGCCGGCAGCGCCGTGCGCCACGCCAACTTGATCATGGTGACGAGCGCGCTGGCGGGGGAGGGTAAGAGTTTCACCGCGCTCAACCTGGCGCTGAGTATCGCCATGGAACTCGAGCGCACCGTGTTGCTGGTGGACGCAGACGTGGCCCGGCCCTCGCTGCCGTCCATGCTGGGCGTGCCGGCGCAAAGCGGTTTGCTTGACATGCTGCACAACAGATCCTTGCCATTGGGCGAGGTACTGTTGCGCACCAACGTAGAAAAACTCAATCTGCTGATGGCCGGCACCCGCGCCGCCCAGGCAACGGAAATGCTGGCCAGCGAGGCGATGGCGCGCCTGTTGGACGAAATGGCCAACCGCTACGCCGACCGTATCATCGTCTTCGACTCGCCGCCCCTGCTGATGACCACGGAAGCGCAGGTGCTGGCGACCCACATGGGGCAGATCGTGTTCGTGCTGCAGGCGGAGGAAAGCCTGCACAGCGCCACCCGCGACGCCTTGGCCACGATTGCCTCTTGCCCGGTCAAGTTGCTGGTGTTGAACCGGGCGCGTCCGCTTGGCCGCCTTGCCCACGGCTATCAGTACGGCCCCGCTTACGGCTACGGTTATGCGCGCTAGCGTCCCGGCTGGCGGTGCGCGTTCGCGCGCCTTCGCGCGCTTGGGCGCGCGCGCTCCGCAAGCGGGCGGTTGCCGCTATCCGACACAGCGTCCCTGGAGCCTGGACAAATCATGTACGAACAATTCTACGGCTTTACCGGCAAGCCCTTCCAGACCAATCCCGATCCCGCGTTTTATTTCGGCAGCCTGCAGCACCGGCGCGCCATGGATTACCTGGTCTACGGCATGCACCGCAACGAGGGCTTCATCGTCATCACCGGTGAGGTCGGTGCCGGCAAGACCACGCTGGTGCGCAACGTGTTCGGCAAGCTGGATCCCGAAAAATACCTGTGCGCCCACCTGGTGAGCACGCAACTGGGGGCGGACGACGCGCTACGCCTGGTCGGCACGGCCTTCGGCCTGCCGGTGGTGCGGGCCAGCAAGGCCGAATTGTTGATCGCGCTCGAGGCCTTCTTCGGCAGCGCCTACCGGGCCGGCAAGCGCTGCATGCTGGTGGTGGACGAGGCCCAGAACTTGAGCATGCAGGCGGTCGAGGAGTTGCGCATGCTATCGAATTTCCAGCTCAACACCCATGCCTTGCTGCAAAGCTTCCTGATCGGCCAACCGGAGTTCCGCCACACGCTGCAGAGCGCGCAGATGACCCAATTGCGCCAGCGCGTGATTGCCGCCTGCCACATCGGCCCGCTCGACGGCGCGGAAACCCGGCGCTACATCGAACACCGGCTGCGCCACGTCGGCTGGGACAATGCGCCGCTGTTCGCGGAACAGGCCTTCGCGGCCATCCATGCGGCCAGCGCCGGCATTCCGCGGCGCATCAACGCCCTCTGCGACCGCTTGCTGCTGATGGGCTTTCTTGCCAATAGCCGCGCCATCGGCGGCGACGACGTGCTGGAGCTGGCGTCGGAAATGGCCGCCGAGACGGCCGCGCCGGCCCGCCCCGACGCCGCTGGCCCCGCGCCGCCGGAGCGGCAGGGCGGCCCCGGACAGCAGGGCGCGGCGGCGGCGCCGGCCGAACTGGAGGCGCGGATGGCGCGCCTGGAGGCGGCCTTGGACGGCCTGTCGCGCAACAACGCCAGCGCGCTGAGCCTGCTCGGCCGCCTGGTCGCGGCGATCCAGCAAGCTGCCGGCGACGACGCGCAGCGACCCTGACGGCGCTCAACCTGCGCGCGGTTGCCAGACGGCCAGCGTGTCGCCGCGCAGAAAACGGTAGGCCGCGACGGCGAACGCGGCGTTGGAGAGCGCAAAGTAACTGGGCACGGTGGTGATTTTCCTCAGCCAGCCGGGTAAATTGTGCATCAGGCCGAGGGCCGCGAGGCAATACACGCCGAGCTGTAGCACCAGCAAGACCCGGTACAGCGCCTGCGTGGGGGCCAGCGCTATATTGCTGGCCAGGGCTGCCGGCATGAACACAAAGCCGAGATAACGCAGCACCTTGTGGGAAAACAGGCTGAACGACACCAGCGGGTAGTGCAGCGGGTTGAGCAGTTTGCGCATATAGGTGAGTCCTTGCAGCGCGCGCAAGGCGACCCGCACGCGCATCCTGAATTCGCAGGAAACGTCGGTGTTGGGCGTCTCGAACGCGTCGATCTGCGGGTCGAAGATCACGCGGTGTCCGCCGGCGATCACCGACAGCGGCAGGATGAGGTCGGTAATCAGCGCCGGCGGGGTGTCGACGTACAGCCGGCGGCGGATCGCGTCGACGCCGCCGTTGACGCCGATGATGGAGCCGGCCGCGGTTTCGATGCCGCGCACCAGGTTTTCGTAGCGCATATACGCCCGCGCGCCGGCGCCGCTGGCATTGCCGCCGTCGGTGACGAATTGCAGCGATCCGGTCAGGTAGCCGATTTCCGGGTCGGCGAAGTTGGCCGCGATCCGCTGCAAGGCGTTGGCGCCGAACAGGGTGTTGGCGTCGCTGAAGATGATGATGTCGCCGCTTGCCAGGCGCACCGCCTCGTTGAGCGCCGCGGCCTTGCCCTCGCGCCGCTCGCGCCGCAGCAGCTTCACGGCGTGCCGGCCGAAGCCTTTCACCACGTCGTCGGTGCCGTCGGCGGAACCGTCGGAGATGACGATGATTTGCAGCCTGTCAGCGGGGTAGCCTTGGTCGAGCTTGTTTTGGATCGTCGCGCCGATCATGGCCACTTCGTTGTAGGCGGGGATCAGAATCGTCATCGTCGGCAGGCAGGGGGCGCGCGCGACCTTGCGCGGGCGCATTTTCCCTATCGCTAACATGACGAGGGGATAGACCAGGTAGGGATACACGATCAAGAAAAGGGAGGTCCAAAAAACGGTTTTCATGGCAATTGGGTCCGTGGCCGTTCACACTCCGGGCGCCGGCGTGCGGATGGCAAGTAATGGGTGCGCGCCGCCTTGGACGAACGGTACGGGCGACGGCGGCCGCTTGCCCGCCGCGCGACCGGCGTGCCACCCGCCGCCGCGATGGTACACCGTGTTGCCCCCTGTGTCGTCTGACCTGTCGCCGTTCGGTATAGCCGTTTGCGGCGGCGCTCTTTTGCCGGGCTTGCACGGCGCCGGTCAACCGCGGCGTTGCGTGCAAATCGCGTGCGCTGCTGGCGTTACACAACGCAGCACGACATGGTTATGATGACGTATTGATAAGATGGCGCATTGTGGCATGTCAAAATGTCGCCGCGGCGTGGACCGGTGCGGGCGCCGTCCGGGTGTGCCTCAGCGATAACCGAGGACGCAGTAGCGCTCGACCTCCAGGTGCCGCACCGGGCCGTTCCCGAGGACGGCGCCGGCGCCCTCGGCGACCTCGGCGCTGGCGTCGCCGCGCAACCAGAGTTCCACCGTGCCGTTCGCTTCGATACGCACGCGGCGCTGGCGCGCGTCGACCTCGTAGGCGCCGATCGGACCGTTCAGGCTGGCGAAGGGGCCGATGCGGCTGCGGATCTGCACCAGCCGGCCGGCTTCGAACGCGCCGATGCTGAGTCGCTCGGCGCTGCAATGCCCGAGCACGTGGCGGGCGTTGGCGGTGTAATGGGCGGTGGCCGGTTCGGCGATGTGGAAATCGAGGTAATCGGCCGGATCGCCGCTGTGGCCGTGCTCGGCCGCCTTGGCGATATTGTAGGCTTGGCGCGCCGTCACATAGTGCAGGCGGTAGCGCCGGCCGTCGTTGTAGTGCTCGTTAAGGGTGCGGTGCATGCGCATGGCCCGCTCGCCGAACAGGGCGTCGAGATCGCGCTCGACGGCGCCGTGGGTGTGCAGTTTGACGAACAGCCACTCGGGCCGGCCGGCGACGTGCACGTTGCAGTCGATCCATTTGCGGATGCGGTCGGGCCGGCCCCAGTTTTCGCTGGTCAGGCTGGCGTTTTCAATCCGCGGATAGGACGGCGCGCCCCAGTTGATACCCAACGGCCCCTGGATCAACATCAGGCCCTCGGCGGCGCGCTGGCCGACGCGCGCGTCCGGACCCCAGTTGTGCGCCTTGGCGCGGTGCGGGTCGCCCTTGCCGTAGTAGACGGAATTGATCTTGCGCGTCTGGTATTTTTCGCCCGAGGGCATGGTCAGGTCGGCCCAGCAACCGAGCTTTTGCAAAATGCTCAGCTCGTCGTTGACGCCGCAAAAGCGGCCGCCGCCGGAATTGCCCAGGGCCCAGTCGCCGTGGACGAAGCCGAATGCCGTGCGCGGCGCCGCCCCCGATTCGAGCAGCAGGCCCCAGCGGTTGTATTCGGCCAGCACGGCGCGCAGGTCGCGCTCCAGCGTGGCGTCGGTGTCGCCGTCGTGGTGGTAGTGCAATTCCACTTCGCCCAGGCCGGCGTGGGCCATCGCCGCCAGGCTGGCCAGCGCCTCCACGCCGTGGTGGGGCGGATAGAACCAGGTGTGCAGCGGCGCCGTGCCGAAGGCGCTGCGGCAGCGCTGCTGGAAACTGGCGTAGCCGGCGTGCCAGGCCTGCACCAGACGCACCGCCTGCTCGGCGCTGACGGGATGCGGCGACTCGCTGTGCTTCGGCTCGAAATGGTCGCACACCAGGAACAGGATGTGGGTGGTGCGCCCGGTCCGCGCGATGCGCTGGTAGGCCCGTTGCGGCGCCGACGCGATATACGAGGGCAGCCAGAGGTCGAGGCGTCTTTTCAGCATGGGTCCGCCGCGTTGCCGGCCCGTGGCGGCGCCAGGATGGCGGCGTAGATCGCTTCGATGCGCAGCGCGTTCTGGCGCCAGGTGTGGTGGTTGGTGACGTACTGCCGGCCGGCTTCGCCGAGGCGCAGGCGCAAGGCCGGGTCGTTGACCAGGCGGACGATCTGCTCGGCCATCTGGGCGGCGTCGCCGGCGTCGATCAGCAGCCCGGTCTGGCCATCGCGCAGCACCTCCATGACCGGGCCGACGCGCGGCGCAATGATGGCTTTGGCCATCCCCATGTATTCGAATATTTTCATCGGCGACCCGTAGGCGTTTGAATCAAGCAATACCGCGATATCCATCAAGGCCAGCAGCGGCGGGATCTCCGCGTGCGGCTTGCGCCCGGTAAACACGACGCGCCCCGCGTAGCCCTCGGCGCGGCAAAAATCCTCGATGGCGCGGCGGAATTCGCCGTCGCCGACGAACAGGAAGCTAACCCCGGCGCAGCGGGCGAAGACGGCGCGCAGCACGGCGGTAAACGCCGGCATCCCCTGCCAGCGGTTCATGGTGCCGACGAAGCCGACCACCGTGGCGGCCAGGCCCAGCGCGGCGGCCAGTTGCGGCCGGCGCTGGCGCTGCGGGTCGAACCAGTCCGGGTCGATGGCGTTGTGGCAGACGCTGATGGCGTGCGCGGCGACGCCTTCGCGCACCAGCATGTGGCGCTGCGCCTCGGTGACGGTGATGATATGCGTGGCCGCCGACCAGGTGCGCCGCTCCAGCCAGCGCGCCAGCCGCTTCAGGCGCAGGCCGAAATACGTCGCCCAGGCCTGGGCGTAGGGCGTATTGACTTCGAGGATCAGCGGGATGCCGCGCTGCCTGGCGCGGCGTACCCCGGCGTAGTTGAACAAGGCGTAGCGTTCGTACACCAGGTCCGGCTGGAATTCCTCGATCGCCCTGGCGATGCGCCGGTCGACGACCAGGTTGTAGGCCAGTTGCAGCAGTTCAAACAGCAGGCCGGGCGCGGCGCGCTTGATTCTGCCCAGCACGGAGGGCCGCCGCGGCAGCGTCGCGTGCGGCCACGCCGCGGCGGGGCCGACCACGCGCACCTCGTGGCCGAGCGCGCGCAAGGCCTCGACAATGGCCGCGATGTGGATCGACTCGGGCTCTTCGCCCTGGGTTCGGTGGTGGTAGAGGACGCGCATGGGGCTGGGGTCGGTTGATGGCAGGTTCGGGGCAGTGCGGCGGGTCCGGCCGCGCCGGCCGCTCATTCGCCACGCGGGGGCGCCGGCAGCGCACGCCGGCGCGCCAGCCGCAGGGTGCCGGCGGCCGTGCTCAAACGCATGCTCAGGCGCTCGAGCGGCATCAGCAAGGCGGCCGACAGCAGACAGGCGCAGAAGGCCAGGACCACCGTCGCGTGCGTGGCCGGCTGCACCGCTACGCCGCCGTTGAGCAGTGCCAGGTAGAGTTCGCCGGCGGCGCCAATCAGCGGCACGTGGATCAGGTAAAGCGGAAACGAGATGCGGCCCAACCAGGCCGACACCGGGCTCGCCAGGAAGCGCCGCGCCACCGGCCAGAACAGCGCCGCCATGACGATGCCAACGGCCAGCAGGGCGCCGCTGCTGTCGTGCCGTCGGCCGGCCCAGGCCGCGACCGCGGCGGCTGCCGCCGCCAGCGCCGGCGGCGCCCAGCGCAGCCATGTGCGCGCGGCGGGCGCGGCGTGCGCCAGTTCGGCCAGCACGTAACCGGCCGCGAAGCAGGCGCCGAATTGCTTTTGCATCAAAAGGAAGGCGAAGGCGAGCGCGCCCGCCAGCGCCATCCGGTGCCGCCGCGTGAGGCCGTGCGCCCGCGAAAACAGGAACAACAACGTAAAAATGAGCAGCGAGCCGAGCAGCTCGATGTGCATGGTCCACAGGCTCCAGTTAAAGGTGCTGCCTTCGTCGTAGTCGAAAAACACCGAATAGAAGGAGAACGCCAAGGCGTCCGCCAGCGTGGTGTCCTGGCCGTGCCGGGCGCCGAGGAAGATCGCCGAGTTGCCGGCGCGGGCCGCGTCGGCGCTGCCGGCCAAGCGCAACGCGATCAATAGATAGACCAGCAGCGTGGTGGCGAGGACCGGCACCATCAGCCGCACGTAACGCGCGGCGACCAGCCCGACCAGGGAGACGCGCTGCGGCCGCCGCACAAAACGCAGGCTCAGCGCGACGCCGGAGAGCACGAAAAAGATCAGCACGGCAAGGTGGCCGTCGGAGACCAGGCGCAGCAGCGGTTGGTCGTAGAACGGCGCGAGGTGCCTGGCGAACTGGCCCCAGAGGTGCGACAGTACCACCATGACCGCGGCCCAGCCGCGCAAGCCGTCGAGGCAGACCAGGCGGGCGCCGCGCGCCGCCGCGGCGCCGTCGCCGGCCCGCGCGCTCATGCCAGCGCCTCGCGCATTTCGCGCTGGATCACCTGCCATACGCTGTGCCAGTTGTAGCGTTCCTGGAAGCGGCGCCTTCCGCGCTCGCCCAGCGCGCGGGCGAGGCGCTGGTTGGTGAGCAGCTTGAATAGCGCCGCCGCCAGCGCGTCGACGTCGTTGCAGGGGGCGATGATGCCGGCGTCGCCGAGCATGCCGGGCATGGCGCCATAGTCCGAGGCGACGCAGGGGGTCGCCGCCGCCATCGCATCAAGCAGGCTGATGGGATTGCGGTCGACCAGCGATGGCAGCGCGAACACGTGCGCCGCGCGCATCAAGGCGACCAGGCGCTCGCGCTCGCGCACGAAGCCGTGGTTGACGACCCCGGCGGCGGCCGGCAGGCGTTCCTGGCCGACGATATGCAACTGCGTCCGCGGCAACTCCCTGCGCACCTTGGCGAAGGCCTCCAGCAGCACGACGCCGCCCTTTTTCTCGAAGTCGCCCTTGCCGATGTAGAGGATGGTTTTTCCGTCGAACACCTTTTCATAGGCTTCGCCAAAGGCGTTGCCGGCGCCAAAGCCGGACGTCACCGCCTGCCCCGGCGCCACGTCATAATGCGCCAGCAAGGCGTCGCGCACGAAATCGCTGCCGACGAAAATCCGCGCCGCCGAGCGGTACACCTCGCCCTCCAGCGCCAGCCATTCGGCCTCGTCGCGGTGGTCGCGGAAATGCGAGATGTCGTCATGGGCGTTGCGCGAGGACAGCCAGCGGCACGAATCGGAGAAGACAAACAGGTGCTTGCCCGGGCAGGCGCCCGGCGAGTGCATGGCGCCGAAAAACAGCACGACGTCGTAGCGGCCTTCCAGCGCGTCGAGTTGGCGGGCGCAGTCGCGGCTCAGCCTGCGAAACGCGGCCGGCGTCTTTTCGAGGCGGTAGCGCCATTGCCGATACCAGGCTTGGCGCGGCCAGCGCGCCGACGCCAGCCGGTGCCACCAGGCGTACCAGGGCGGCAGGCGCGGGTGCAGCGCGGCGACAATGTCGAATTCGTCGCGGAAAAGCTGCATCAGCGGCGGAAAAATGCCGATGCCGTCGCCGCACACGACGGCGCGCCGCTTGCGGCCCGGCCCCGGCGTATCCGCCGGTGTCATGGGATGCCCGGTGATGGCGGCGGACGCATCGATTGCACCGCGCCGGGGACCGCTGCGACTGTTTTCAGACCGATCATTGCTGCGTCTCCTGAAGGAGGGGCCATCAAAGGGTGCCGGGCGGGTGGGGCGCTAGCAACGCGCAAGGAAGCTGCGGCCGCCGTGCCCAGGCCGCCAGTGTGTATTTTGGGGCAAGCGGCGCCGGCTTTAGTTGATACCCCTCAATTTCGCTGTAATATCAGCGCAGCATGCCCGGAGCGCATCGCCCGGGGTGGCGGTGCATCGATTGATTCACGACAGGAGGTTGCGGGTGTACGACTGGAGAGATTACGGCAACGGCATTACCGCGTTCGATTCCGGCTATGTGCGGCCGCTGCTGGCGGCCATCCACCTGCTGGTCGAGGACGGCCGCGCCGCCTTCATCGACACCGGCACCAACGCATCGCTGCCGAACGCGCTGGCGGCCCTGGCCAGGGTCGGGCTGGACGCCGCCGCGGTGGATTACGTCATCCTGACGCATATCCATCTGGACCACGCCGGCGGGGCCGGCGCCATGATGCGCGCCTTCCCCAACGCCACGCTGGTGGTGCATCCGCGCGGCGCCCGGCACATGGCCGAGCCGTCCAAGCTGGTCGCCGGCGTGTCGGCGGTGTACGGCGCCGACTATGTCCAGCGGGTCTACGGCGAGATCGTGCCGGTGCCGCCGCAGCGCATCGTCGAGGCGGCCGACGGCCACGCGCTGTCCCTGGCCGGGCGCCGGCTAAGCTGCCTCGACACGCCGGGCCACGCGCGCCACCACATCTGCATCGTCGACGAGCGCACCGGCGCCATCTTTACCGGCGACATGTTCGGCCTGTCGTATCGCCAGCTCGACGTCGACGGCCGCCAGTTCGTTTTTCCGACCACCACGCCGAGCCAGTTTGAGCCGGGGCCGATGCGCGCGTCGATTTCCCGCCTGCTGAGCCTGGCGCCGCCGGCGCTGTACCTGACCCATTACGGCCAATTGACGGGCGTTGCGCAAGCCGGCGCCGACCTGCGCCGCCGTCTTGACGTCCTGGTCGCGCTGGCGCTGGCCGAGCAAGGGGCGGGCGCCGCCCGGCACGCGCGGATCAAGGCGGCGATGGCCGGCTATCTGTTGCACGAGACGCGCGCGCACGGCTGCGCGCTGGCCGACATGGCCATGCTGGCGTTCTGGGAGACCGATCTGGAGTTGAACACGCAGGGGCTGGTGCATTGGCTCGACACTGGGAAGTAAGGCAAGGTGTTGCGCGGGCGCACGCTTCGCTTGCCAGTTGCCGGACCACGGGTATCGCATCGGTCGTGGTGCCAACAATATGCGCGGCGGGCCAGGGCGTCGTCCGGCCAGTTGGAGCCAAAGAGCACCTCTGTCGAGCGGCTCGACGACCTCTACGTCGCCCGCGGCGCCTGCAAGGCGGCCTGGCAGGCGCCGCGGGCGGGCTAGCCCGCCTGGCGCATTGCCGCCAGAACCCGCGCCACCGCGCGCACGGTGCGTTCGACGTCGGCCGCGCCGGTGCGCCAGTTGCACACCGACACGCGCATGCAGCGCCTGCCGCGCCAGGTGGTGCCGCCGAAAAACGCCTCGCCGCCGTCGGTGATCGCCGCGACGACGGCGTCGGTGAAGCGGTCGTGGTCGTCCTCGCCGGCGCCAGCGCGACTGTCGAGAAAGCGTACCAGCCCCTGGTTGACCTGCGAACTCCACACCACCTGCGCGCCGGCGAGCGCGCCGATGCCGGCCACCAGCGCCCTGGCGTGGCGGCAGGTGCGCTCGATCAAATCGGCGACGCCGCTTTGGCCCAGCTGGCGCAGCGCCGCGTAGGTGGCGACGCCGCGCCCGCGCCGCGACCATTCCAGACTCCAGTCGATCTGGTCGCGCGCGCCCTCGACGTCGATCATATAGCTTTCGCGGTGCGAGGTGGCGCCGAAGTGCGCCGCGCTGTCGGCAACGAACACGTAACCGCAGTCGTAGGGCACGTTCAGCCACTTGTGGCCGTCGGTGACCCAGGAATCGGCTTGCTCCAGGCCCGCCGTCAGGTGCCGCAACGACGCGCTGGACGCCGCCCACAAGCCAAACGCGCCATCGATATGCACCCAGGCGCCGCGCGAACGCGCCAGCGGAATCAGCGTCGTGAAGTCGTCGAAGGCGCCGGTGTTCAGGTCGCCCGCCTGCAGCGCCACGATGGTCGCGGTGGCTGGCTCGCGCTCCAGCGCGGCCAGCAGCGCCGGCGCCGCCAGCTTGCCGTCGGCGTCCGACGCCAGCACGGTAATGGCGGCGGTGCCGAAACCCAGTAGCCGGGCGCTGCGGGCGATCGAGCCGTGGTGCTGGTCGCTGGTGATGATGCGGATGCGCGGCGCGCCGTGCAGGCCCAGCGCCTCGACGTCCCAGCCGCGGCGCGCCAACAGGGCGTGGCGCGCCGCCGCCAGCGCAGTCGTGTGGGCCATCTGCGAGCCGGTGGTCAAGGCGAAGCTGGCCTGCGCCGGCAGGCCCAACAGCTCCTTGAGCCAGGCGCCGCACACTTCCTCGATGACCGCCTCGGCCGGACTGCAGGCGTGGATGGCGGCGTTCTGGTCCCAGGTCGACGTCAGCCAGTCGGCCGCCAGCGCCGCCGGCAGCGTGCCGCCGATGACCCAGGCGAAGAAACGTCCGCCGCCGCTGCCGACCAGGCCGTCGGCGGTGTCGCTGACCAACTGGTCGATCACCGCGGCGGGGTCGGAGGCGTGGCGCGGCAGCGGCGTGTGCAGGCGGGCGCGCAGTTGCTCCAGCGAAGCCGTCGCGGCGACCCGCGAATCGGCCAGGCCGTGCAGATAAGTCTGCGCGTGCGCCATCGTGCGGCGCAATAAATCGTCGGATTGCTGATGTTCGGGCATACATTTTTCCTATACGATAAGGGACTTGGCCGCAGCATGGAGCGAAGCGCCGCGCGCCGGGATGTTCGATGGCAGTCTAACGCCCCCCCCGATACCGTGGACACCGATTTATTCACTCGCTCAGGTTTAGTAAAACTCAACATGAAATTGCCACTACCTCCGTTGCACAGCCTGCGCGCCTTCGAGGCGGCGGCGCGCCACCTGAACCTGTCGGCGGCGGCCGACGAGCTGCACGTGACGAAAGGCGCCGTCAGCTTGCAGTTGAAGCGGCTGGAGGAAAGCGTCGGCGTCGCGCTGTTCGAGCGCGGCGCCCGCCGTCTGGCGTTGAGCGCGCAGGGCGAGGCCTATTTCGCCGCCGTGCAGCGGGCCTTGCATGGCATTGCGCAGGCAACGGCGCAATTGCGCGGCGGGCCGGCGGGTTTACCGCTGACGATCAGCTGCACGCCCGGCTTCGCGGCGCAATGGCTGGTGCCGCGGCTGGCGCGGTTCGAGGCGATCTCGCCGCACGTCGACGTGCGCATCAAGGCGTCGAACCGGGTGTCCGACCTGGCCCGCGAGCGCATCGACTTCGCGGTGCGGCACGGGGCGGGCGAGTATCCCGAACTGCGCGTGCACAAGTTGTTTGACGACGACTTGGTGGTGGTGGCCGCGGGGGGGGAAGAGACACCCCCCCACCCCAAAACAAAAGAGGGGTGTTTGCCCCTTTCCCCCCAAAACCCCAAACACGCGGACACCCGTACCCCCGGGGGCAA
>NZ_JBJXIB010000134.1:0-15989 GCF_046115965.1 Janthinobacterium sp. CG_23.3
TCGAGGATGTCGCACACCGTCATGTCCTGGAAGATGCGGCTGTCCTGGTTCAACGCCAGGAAGGCGGTCCATGGTTCGATGGTCAGCGCGTAGCGGGCGAAGCCGCCGTTCGCCTCGGTCATTTCCACCGCCGTGATGTGGCCGTGGAAGGGGCGCCGGACGCCGGCGGCGCTGGTGAGCAGGTCGACGCGGGCGGGCTGGCCGATCAGCGATTTCAGGGGGATGCGGGCGTCAGTGGACAGCGCCGCGATCTTGAGCGAGTAGCCCTGGCTCAGGCCTTCCTCGCCGCGCAGGCATTCGACCAGTAATTTGTCGGGGCCGAGCGGTGTCGTCAGTTGCAGTAGGCGGGTGCTTTGCGTGAAGCCGCCAAGCAAGGCTTGCAGGCTGGACGCCTGGGTCTGTGAATTGGACGACAGTGACATTTGGCAATACTCCCGTGGTGCGACGCGGCACTCTCTAATGCAAATTAATTAATATTTTGTGCAGTCGCATTACACCCCAGAAGGGAAACGGACACAAGAGTGATTCAATTGAAATGACAAGTAATTGCGTTGGAGAATTCTTTGCCGGACCATCGCGCAGATGTTCGGAGGGTCGGGGGCGGGCGGTGTCGCGCCAGCGTGGGTGCCGGGGACGATGACAGTAAACCAGAGGAAAATAGCCAGGGTCAGGCCCTTCGCGCCAAGGCGACACGGTCTGACCCCGGTACTTCGGGGAGGTGCGGTGTTGTGGAATTAACGCGGCAGGACGGACGAACCCATCAGGAATTCGTCGACCGCGCGGGCGCATTGGCGGCCTTCGCGGATGGCCCAGACGACCAGCGATTGGCCGCGGCGCATGTCGCCGGCGGCGAACACGTTCGGCGCCGAGGTTTTGTAGCAGCCTTCGCCGTCGGTCGTCGCCTTGGCGTTGCCGCGGGCGTCTTTTTCAACGCCGAAGGCGTCCAGCACTTGCTGCACCGGCGAGACGAAGCCCATCGCCAGCAAGACCAGGTCGGCCTTCATTTCGAATTCCGAGTTCGGCACTTCGACCATCTTGCCGTCTTTCCACTCGACGCGGCAGGCGACCAGCTTGTCGACCTTGCCGCCCTTGCCTTCGAAGCGCTTGGTGGCCACCGCCCAGTCGCGCTCGCAACCTTCTTCGTGCGACGACGAGGTGCGCAGCTTGGTCGGCCAGTACGGCCACACCATCGGCTTGTTTTCCTTTTCCGGCGGTTGCGGCATCAGTTCGAACTGGGCCACCGACGCGGCGCCGTGGCGGTTCGACGTGCCGACGCAGTCGGAACCGGTGTCGCCGCCGCCGATGACGACGACGTGCTTGCCGACGGCCTTGATCTGGTCCTTGACCTTGTCGCCGGCGTTGACCTTGTTCTGGTGCGGCAGGAAGTCCATCGCGAAATGGACGCCCTTCAGCTCGCGGCCCGGCACCGGCAGGTCGCGCGGCTGCTCGGCGCCGCCGGCGATGATGACGGCGTCGAAGTCTTTTTCCAGGTCTTCAGGGAAAATCGTTTCCTTGGCCCAGTTGTTGACGTTGGCCGGAAAATCCTTGCCGACCAGTACGCTGGTGCGGAAGGTGACGCCTTCGGCTTCCATCTGCTTGACGCGCAGGTCGATATGCGATTTTTCCATCTTGAAGTCGGGGATGCCGTAGCGCAGCAGGCCGCCGACGCGGTCGCTTTTCTCGAACACGGTGATGGCGTGGCCGGCGCGCGCCAGTTGCTGCGCCGCCGCCATGCCGGCCGGGCCGGAGCCGACGATGGCGATTTTCTTGCCGGTGCTAAAGCCCGCCGGCTGCGGCGTAACCCAGCCGTGTTCCCAGCCCATGTCGATGATCTTGTGCTCGATCGACTTGATGCCGACCGGGTCTTCGTTGATGCCCAGCGTGCAGGCCGACTCGCACGGCGCAGGACAGATGCGGCCGGTGAATTCGGGGAAGTTGTTGGTCGAGTGCAGCACGTCGAGCGCTTCGCGGTAGTTGCCGCGGTACACCAGGTCGTTCCAGTCCGGGATGATGTTGTTGACCGGGCAACCGGTGGTGCAGAACGGGATGCCGCAGTCCATGCAGCGCGCGCCCTGTTTGGTCGCTTGCTCGTTGGACAGGTGCAGCACGAATTCCTGGTAGTTCTTGAGGCGCGTGACAGGCGGCAGATAGCCCTCTTCCTGACGCTTGAATTCCATAAAGCCGGTGATTTTTCCCACGATAAATCCTTTAGTATTTTTTGCTGGCGGGGACGGGACTGGCCCGTCCCCCGTATCGATGTGTGCGGCGCCCCTTAGGCGGCGATCGGCTGCACTTCCATCGCTGCGTTTTCGGCCATTTCAATCAGCGCGCGCTTGTATTCGCTCGGGAAGACCTTGACGAACTTGCTGCGCGCCTGGCCCCAGTCGTCCAGCAGGAAACGGGCGCGGGTGCTGCCGGTGTGCTTGAAGTGACGCTCGATCAGGCGCTTGAGGATCACTTCGTCGGCTTCCGGCTCGCCGTCGCGGTGCTGGCTGTGCCACGAGGCGCGGTCCAGTTGCTGTTCGCCGCTGCTCAGCACCGGTTCCAGCGCCACCATCGCGGTGTTGCAGCGCTTCGAGAAGTCGCCCAGCGGGTCGTAGACGTAGGCGATGCCGCCCGACATGCCGGCCGCGAAGTTGCGTCCGGTCGCCCCCAGCACCACGACGGTGCCGCCGGTCATGTATTCGCAACCATGGTCGCCCAGGCCCTCGACCACCGTGGTGGCGCCGGAGTTGCGCACCGCGAAGCGTTCGCCGGCCACGCCGTTGAAGAAGGCTTCGCCGGCGATGGCGCCGTACAACACCGTGTTACCGATGATGATGTTGTCCACCGCCCAGCCGCGGAACTCGGTGTTCGGCCGCACGATGATGCGCCCGCCCGACAAGCCCTTGCCGACGTAGTCGTTGCCTTCGCCGACCAGGTCGAGCGTGATGCCGTGCGCCAGGAAGGCGGCGGCCGACTGGCCCGCCGTGCCTTGCAGCTGGATGTGGATGGTGTCGTCCGGCAATCCGGCGTGGCCGTAGCGTTTCGCCACTTCGCCCGACAGCATCGTGCCGACGGTGCGGTTGACGTTGCGCACCGGCGAGATGAACGAGACGCGCTCGCCTTTTTCCAGCGCCGCCCGCGCTTGCGCGATCAGCTTGTGGTCGAGCGCCTTTTCCAGCGCGTGGTCCTGGTTCTCGACGTGGCGGGTGGCTTGCTCGCCGCTCACTTCCGGCTTGTGGAAGATGGCCGAGAAGTCCAGGCCGCGCGCCTTCCAGTGCGTGATCGCCTTCGACTTGTCGAGCAGGTCGACCCGGCCGATCAGTTCGTCGTAGGTACGGATACCCAGTTGCGCCATCAGCTGGCGGGCCTCTTCGGCAACGAAGAAGAAGTAGTTGACGACGTATTCGGGCTTGCCGGAGAACTTGGCGCGCAGAACCGGGTCTTGCGTGGCGACGCCGACCGGGCAGGTGTTCAGATGGCATTTGCGCATCATGATGCAACCCTCGACCACCAGCGGCGCGGTCGCGAAACCGATCTCGTCGGCGCCCAGCAGGGCGGCGATGACGACGTCGCGGCCGGTTTTCATCTGGCCGTCGGCCTGCACGCGGATGCGGCTGCGCAAGCCGTTCAACACCAGCGTCTGTTGCGTTTCAGCCAGGCCGAGTTCCCACGGCGTGCCGGCGTGCTTGACCGACGACAGCGGCGAGGCGCCGGTGCCGCCGTCGTGGCCGGCGACGACCACGTGGTCGGCCTTGGCCTTGGTGACGCCGGCGGCGACGGTGCCGATACCCACTTCCGACACCAGCTTGACCGAGATCGAGGCGCGCGGGTTGGCGTTCTTCAAGTCATGGATCAGCTGCGCCAGATCTTCGATCGAGTAGATGTCGTGGTGCGGCGGCGGCGAAATCAGGCCGACGCCCGGCACCGAGAAGCGCAGGCTGGCGATGTATTCGGACACTTTATGGCCCGGCAACTGGCCGCCTTCGCCCGGCTTGGCGCCCTGCGCCATCTTGATCTGGATCTGGTCGGCCGAGTTCAGGTAGGCCGCGGTCACGCCGAAACGGCCGGACGCCACCTGCTTGATGCGCGAACGCAGCGAATCGCCCGCCTGCAGCGGAATGTCGACCATGATCTGCTCGTTGCCGACCACCGACGCCATGGTTTCGCCCTGCTTGATCGGGATGCCCTTCAATTCCATCACGTAACGGTTGGGATCTTCGCCGCCCTCGCCGGTGTTCGACTTGCCGCCGATGCGGTTCATCGCCACGGCCAGCGTCGCGTGCGCCTCGGTGCTGATCGAGCCGAGCGACATGGCGCCGGTGGCGAAACGCTTGACGATTTCCTTCGCCGGTTCGACTTCGTCGAGCGGGATCGCCTTCGACGGGTCGAGCTTGAACTCGAACAGGCCGCGCAGCGTCAGGTGGCGACGGCTCTGGTCGTTAATGATTTGCGCATACTCCTTATAGCTGGAGAAATTGTTGCTGCGGGTCGAATGCTGCAATTTGGCGATCGCGTCCGGGGTCCACATGTGTTCTTCGCCGCGCACGCGGAAGGCGTATTCGCCGCCGGCGTCGAGGTTGTTCACCAGCAAAGGATCGTCGCCGAAGGCCAGCGCGTGCAGGCGCAACGCCTCTTCCGCCACTTCAAACACGCCGATGCCCTCGACGTTCGAGGCGGTGCCCTTAAAATACTTGTCGATCAGCGACTTGTTCAAGCCGATCGCTTCGAAGATTTGCGCGCCGCAATACGACATATAGGTCGAGATGCCCATTTTCGACATGACCTTCATCAGGCCCTTGCCGATTGCCTTCGTGTAGTTATAGACGGCGGTTTCGCCGGACAACTCGCCCGGCAGGCCGGCGGCCATTTCCATCAGCGTTTCCATCGCCAGGTACGGATGCACGGCTTCGGCGCCGTAACCTGCCAGCAACGCGAAGTGGTGCGTTTCGCGCGCCGAACCGGTTTCCACCACCAAACCGGTGGAGGCGCGCAAGCCCTTGCTGACCAAGTGCTGATGCACCGTCGATGTCGCCAAAAGGGCGGGGATAGCGACCTTATCGGCGCAGATGCTGCGGTCCGAGACGATCAGGATGTTGTGGCCGGACTTGACGGCGTCGACCGCCTCGGCGCACAGCGAGGCCAGGCAGGCTTCGACGCCTTCCTTACCCCATGCCAGCGGATAGCAGATGTTCAGCTCATATGACTTGAACTTGCCGCCGGTATGCAGGCTGATGTTGCGCAGGCGCGCCATGTCGTCAAAACCCAGCACCGGCTGCGATACTTCCAGGCGCATCGGCGGATTGACGTTGTTGGTGTCGAGCAAGTTCGGCTTCGGACCGATGAAGGACACCAGCGACATCACCATCGCTTCGCGGATCGGGTCGATCGGCGGGTTGGTCACCTGCGCGAACAATTGCTTGAAGTAGTTGTAGAGCGGCTTGAGTTTGTTCGACATCACCGCCAGCGGCGAGTCGTTGCCCATCGAACCGGTCGCCTCTTCGCCGGCGACGGCCATGGGCGCCATCAAGAATTTCAAGTCTTCCTGGGTGTAGCCGAACGCCTGCTGGCGGTCGAGCAACGACGGCAGCGCTTTTTCGCCGGGCGCGGTGGCGTACTTGACGCGGTTGTGCGCCAGTTGGCTTTCGCTGAGCTTGATTTCGTTGAGCTTGATGCGTACCGAGTTGATCCAGGCCTTGTATGGCTTGGCGTTCGAATACATGTCCTTCAACTCTTTATCGTCAATGATGCGGCCCGCCTCCAGGTCGATCAGGAACATCTTGCCCGGTTGCAGACGCCATTTCTGGATGATCTTCGATTCCGGGATCGGCAGCACGCCCGACTCCGACGCCATCACCACCAGGTCGTCGTCGGTGACGATGTAGCGGGCGGGGCGCAGGCCGTTGCGGTCCAGCGTGCCGCCGATGTGGCGGCCGTCGGTGAAGGCCATCGCGGCCGGGCCGTCCCACGGCTCCATCATCGCCGCGTGGTATTCATAGAAGGCGCGGCGGTTGTCGTCCATCGTCGTGTGGTTTTCCCAGGCTTCCGGGATCATCATCATCATCGCCTGGGCAATCGGGTAGCCGGCCATCAACAGCAGTTCCAGCGCGTTGTCGAAGCAAGCCGTGTCGGACTGGCCCTCATAGATCAGCGGGAACAGCTTTTGCAGGTCGTCGCCCAGCACGGCCGACTTCATCACGCCTTCGCGCGCGCGCATCCAGTTGAAGTTGCCCTTGACGGTGTTGATCTCGCCGTTGTGGGCGATCAGGCGGTACGGGTGGGCCAGCGGCCATTCCGGGAAGGTGTTGGTCGAGAAACGTTGATGCACCAGCGCCAGCGCCGAGATGCATCGGGCGTCCTGCAAGTCCTTGTAATACACGCCAACCTGGTCGGCCAGCAGCAGGCCCTTGTAAACAATGGTACGCGCCGACATCGACGGCACGAAGAATTCTTTGCCATGCAGCAGTTTCAACGCCTGGATCGCGTGGCCCGACGATTTGCGGATCACATACAGTTTGCGCTCGAGCGCGTCGGTGACCATGATGTCCGGGCCGCGGCCGATGAAGATCTGGCGGATCACCGGCTCTTTGGCGCGCACGGTCGGCGACATCGGCATGTCGTAGTCGACCGGCACGTTGCGCCAGCCCAGCACGACCTGGCCTTCGATGCGCACGGCGCGCTCGATTTCCTGCTCGCAGGCGATGCGCGAAGCGTTTTCCTTCGGCAGGAACACCATGCCGACGCCATATTCACCCGGCGGCGGCAGCTCCACGCCTTGCGCGGCCATC
Organism: Janthinobacterium sp. CG_23.3; assembly: GCF_046115965.1. Taxonomy (NCBI): domain Bacteria; kingdom Pseudomonadati; phylum Pseudomonadota; class Betaproteobacteria; order Burkholderiales; family Oxalobacteraceae; genus Janthinobacterium; species Janthinobacterium sp. CG_23.3. The sequence goes on from NZ_JBJXIB010000134.1 coordinate 6,771, forward strand.
TCGTCGCGGTAGTACTGGTCCGGAATCTGGATCAGGATGCCGGCGCCGTCGCCCATCAGCGCGTCCGCGCCGACCGCACCCCGGTGATCCAGGTTCTTCAAGATCAACAGACCCTGTTCAACGATGGAATGGGTTTTGTTGCCCTTGATATGGGCGACGAAACCGACGCCGCAGGCATCGTGTTCGTTGGAAGGATCGTATAAACCTTGAGCAATCATGAGTTTCTCCAGCACTTTTTGATATTGAAAATCTAGAGTAGTGCAATGCAGCAGAAAACTCAACTGGAACAATTAGGGTCGGAGTCGTATTAATTTTTCTGGCGTCGCTCAAAAAATTTAATGGGGACAGAGTCATTAAAATTTCAAAAAAACCGGATTGGTCGACAATCCGGGTTTCTGGCACCGCGTGGAAATCAGTCGACGCTGGATTTCTCGACGACTTTGAATGGCCGGCCGCGTTTCGCCGGCAGTACCTGGCGCTTCAATTTACGTTCCAGCGCCTTCTTAAACTGCTCCGTCCCCAGCGGCCAGCCCTTCAAAACGGCTTTTTCGACGGTTTCGACCTCGTCGGCAGCCAGCGCCTGCTCGGTCAGCGCCAGGTAGGCGGCCTCGCGGTCGAACGGCGTGTTGCCCAGCGCCCAATACAAAGGGTGGTCGGTGATGATCGGATCGGGCCGTACACCGGCGTGGTGGGCATAGCTGGACCAGGCGTAGTCGAGCGGGCGCGGCGCCAGGGCGGCGCTGACCGGGGCGAATTCCAGGTAACGGCTGCAAGTGAGGAAGAAATTTTCCGGATCGATCACCGAGGTTTTGTAGCGTCCCTGCCACAGGGCGCCGCTGCGTTCGTATTTTTGGTTGAAGTAGGGCACGTAATAGCGGCCCAGCCACTGCATCATCTGGCCGAGGCCGCCCTCGTCGCTGGGCGAGACCAGCAAATGCAGCTGGTCGGGCATCAAAACGTAGGCGTGGACCGCGACTTTGAAGGTTTTGGCGGCCGTGCGCAGCCAGCCCAGAAAGGCCAGGTGGTCGGCGCTGTCGATGAAGATGGGCTGGCCGTTGTTGCCGCGCTGGATGACGTAATGCGGCTGGGACGGCAGGATAAGGCGGGGAAGACGGGCCATGTGCGGGAAAAATGAGCGGGAGATACCGCGATTTTACGCAAGAACCGCACTCCGTCCCCCAATTTATTTGCGATTCCGGAAAAACGGCGCGACTCCGCCCCCATTTAGCCGGAAGACGCCAAACCGGGGACAGACCACGATTTCCGCGAAACGTTTCCCGGAAATCGTGGTCTGTCCCCGAAGTGGCTACGACAGGTTGAAACTGGTGGACAGGCTGTAGCCTTCGCCATAGGCGCTGCGCAGCGGCAAGTCTTGGCCGAGTCCGCTGCGCGCCTTCTTGCGCAGCCGGTACACCAGCATGTCGACGCGGCGGCCGGCGTCCGGGTCGTCGCCACCCATGCCGGCGACGATGACGTCGCGCGGCACCGGACGGGTGTTAATCGTCAGCAGGTGCAGAAAATTGAACTCTTTTTCCGTCAGCGCAATGACCGAGCCCATCAGCTCAAGCTGGCGCGCGCTCACTTTCAGCGTCCATTTGCCCGGCACCGGCAACGGGTCCTGCGGCCCGACGCGGCGGTCCAGCGCCTCGATGTGGGCGGCCAGTTCGGGGAATTTAATCGGCTTGGTCAAATAGTGGTCGGCGCCCAGGCGCAGGCCGAGGATGCGGCTGTCGAACGCCACCCTCCCGGTCAGCACCAGCACGCCGATCTGCGGATAGAGTTGGCGCATGCGCGGGATGACGTTGAAGCCGTCCTCGTCCGGCAGGCCGAGGTCGAGCACAACCACGCCAACATTTCCTTGGCTCAAAGCCGCCCACATGTCGCCAGCCGAGCTGGTGATATGTACTTCGTGTTCGAGCTCCAATAAAAACTCTGCCATGTCTTCGGCATAGTCGAGATTGTCTTCGACGATCAATATTTTCGTCATTGCTGCGCCATTCTTCGGTTAGTGAGCAAACCGCCTCAACTCTGGTGAATCCCAGCCTCGGTTTGCGTCCAGGAATTATCACTGTTGCAATCGTGAGACGCAAGGTTTTTCCCGGTATCCGCCGGGATGGGCAGCCAAATGCGGAAAGCGGCACCCCCTTCCGCGCGATTTTGCGCCGTAAGGTTGCCGCCGTGCACGTCGAGCATCGCCCGCGCCATGTACAGCCCCAAACCGGAACCCTTGTGCGCAGCGGCGTTTCTTCCGCGAAAACCCTTGTCGAACAGGCGACCCAGCTCGTCTTCCGGCACGCCGGGGCCGCGGTCGAGCACGCACAATTCGATGCCGCCCTCGGGCGCCGGCTGGCCGCTCAGTTCGATGGGGCTGCCGGCCGGCGTGTAGGCGCAGGCATTGTCGAGCAAAATTTGCAGGCACAGGCGCATGCCGTCGGGATCGCAGCGCAGATAGCCGGGCAGGCCGCTGGCGCGCAACGTCACCGGGTGCCGCAGCGAGTTGAACTGGGCGGCGGCCTCCTCCAGCAGCGCTTGCGGCGCGATGCCGTCGGCCTGGCGCTGGCGGCCGATGCTGGCCATGCGCTCCGGCGTCAGGTATTCGTCGATCAGCGCGAGCAGGCGGTCGACCGCGGTCTGGATCTTGCGGTAGCGCTTGCGGGTGGCGTCGTCGGCCGTGGCGCCCGTCGTTTCCAGGCGCTGGATGGCGCCGTCGATGGTCGCCAGCGGGGTGCGGAATTCATGCGACAGCATCGAGGCGAAACGTTTCTGCGCCTGTTCCTGGGCGCGCGCGGCGCTGACGTCGCGCAGCACGCCGACCAGGGCGACGGCGCGCCCGCGCGCGTCGGCCACCAGGGTGGAGTGCAGTTCGACGGGCACGGCGTGGCCGTCCCGGTGCGTCAGCTCGACGCTGCGCAGCGAGGGCGGGGCGGCGGCGTCGCCGGCGGCGAAGCGTTGGATGCGTTCGGGCAGGTCGAGCGCCAATTGCGCCGCCAGCGTTTCCAGCCCGGCCTGGTCGTGGCCGAGCAGGCGCTGCGCCGCCGGACTAATATAGATCAGTTTGGCGCTGGCGCAGTCGATGATCCAGCCGGCGTCGACGCTGTGCTCGGCCAACTGGCGGAAGCGGGCCTCGCCGGCGCGCGCGCGCAGCAGCGCGGCGCGCAGCTGGAACAGGCGCCAGAGCAGCAGCGCCACGGCGCCGGCCAACAGGATCAGGTAGGGCATGTTTCGCTTTCGTTGCCGTTAAGTTAGCCAGGTTTGTAGTTGGCCTAAGCGAGACGCGCTGCTCCAGGCCACCGTTGTCGGCTTACGCCCGATGGGCTAACCCGACCTACGACGCGCCGCCGGGTCCGGCACCGCTAATCGGCCAGCGGGGCGAAGATCTGCTGCAGGTCTTCTTGCGTCAGCGCCATCTTCTGCGCTTCGCCCTCGGCCAGGATCGATTGCGCGAGTTCCGATTTTTTCTGTTGCAACAGCTGGATTTTTTCTTCCAGCGTGCCCTTTGCGATCAGCTTGTAGACGAACACCGGCTTGTCCTGGCCGATGCGCCAGGCGCGGTCGGTGGCCTGGTTCTCGGCCGCCGGGTTCCACCACGGGTCGTAATGGATCACGGTGTCGGCCGCGGTCAGGTTCAGGCCGACGCCGCCGGCCTTCAGGCTGATCAGGAATATCGGCACGGCGCCCTGCTGGAACGCCGCCACCTGGGCCGAACGGTCCTTGGTGTCGCCGGTCAGCAGCGCGTACGGGATGTCGCGCGCCTCCAATTCCTCCTCGATCAAGGCGAGCATACTGGTAAATTGCGAGAACACCAGGATCTTGCGGTTTTCGTCGAGCAAATCCTCGATCATCTGCATCAGGTCGATCAGCTTGGCCGAGCCGGCCGCCTGCTTTTTCGACGGCAAGGATTTCACCAGCCGCGGGTCGCAGCACACCTGGCGCAGCTTTAGCAGCGCCTCCAAAATCACGATCTGGCTGCGCGCCACGCCTTTCTTGTCGATTTCCTCGCGCACCTTCTGGTCCATCGCCAGGCGCACCGTCTCGTACAGGTCGCGCTGCGGCCCGGTCAACTCGACCTTGCGCACCATTTCCGTTTTCGGCGGCAACTCCTTGGCGACGTTGTCCTTGGTCCGGCGCAGCAGGAAGGGCTTGATGCGGCGGTTCAGCAACTGCCGCCGCAGCGGGTCGTCCTGGCGCTCGATCGGGTGGCGGAACTGGCTGTTGAAGCTTTTCTCGTCGCCCAGCAGGCCCGGCAGCAGGAAGTGGAATTGCGACCACAGCTCGCCCAGGTGGTTTTCCAGCGGCGTGCCGGACAGGCACAGGCGGTGCCGCGCCCGCAGCAGCCCGGCGCTTTGGGCCGCCTTCGAGCGGGTGTTCTTGATGTAGTGCGATTCGTCCAGGATGACCAGGTGGAAGTCGTGCTCGCGCAGCTTTTCCTCGTCGCGCGGCAACAGCGCGTAGGTCGTCAAGACCAGGTCGCAGCCGTCGATCTGGTCGAACTGCTGCAGGCGGTCCTTGCCCTGCAACAGCAACACGCGCAGGTCGGGCGCGAAGCGGGCCGCCTCGTCCTGCCAGTTGCCCATCAGGCTGGTCGGGGCGATCACCAGCGCCGGGCTGGTCAGCCTTCCGGCCTCTTTTTCAATCAGGATGTGCGCCAGGGTTTGCACCGTCTTGCCCAGGCCCATGTCGTCGGCCAGGATGCCGGCCAGGTCGTAATTCCTCAGGAATTGCATCCAGGCCAGGCCGTCGGCCTGGTAGTCGCGCAGCGTGGCGCGCAGGCCGGCCGGCGCCGCCACTTTCTGCACCGAGCCGAACTGGCTGAGCTTGCGGCCCATCTCGCGCAGCTGCGCGCCGCCGCTCCAGCGCAGCTCCAGGCCGCGCGCCAGCTCGTCCAGGCGCGCCGCGTCCAGCGTCGACATGCGCACCGAGGTTTTGATCTTGTCGCTGAAATACAGCTCGCCCAGCGTGTTCAGGATGGGCTTGACGCGCGCCCACGGCAGCGCCACGCGGGTGCCGTCGGGCAAGGTGGCGAGCATCTGGTCGGCGTCGCCGTGCGCCTCCAGCGCCTTCGGGTTGAAATCGTTGGGCGCGCCGCGGATCAGTTGCACCAGCACCGGCAGCAGCGGCACGCGCTGGTGGTTGACGACGATGCCCAGCTCCAGCTCGAACCAGGCGTTGCCGCTGTCGGCCGGCTCGGCGATGTCGGCGTACCAGTCCTCGACGACGCTGACGTCGTAGCGGTACTTGGCGGTTTTTTCGACGATCCAGCCCTGCTGCTGCAAGGCGGCGATGCCGCCGTCGGCAAAGCGCAGCCATTCGGACTGGCCGGCCAGCAACAGCGCGCCCTTCAGCCCGCTCAGCGGCATCGCCGCCGGCCTGCCGAAGCCGCCCGCGCTCAAGGTCTCCAGCGCGGCCGCCTCCTGCGCGCTGTTGCGCTGGATGATTTCGGTGACGTTGCCGACCTGCCGCACCACGCGCTGCGACGGGTCGAACGAGACGCGCTCGCCGTCGTAGTCGTAGGACAGCACGGCGAAGTCGTGCCAGCGCGGCGCGCTGGCGTCGGCCAGTTGCGCGCTGTCGAGCACCAGCACCGGCCGCGCCGGCACGTCTTCGCGCAGGCGCTGCGGCAGCGGCTGCGGCAGCGGCATCAGGTGCTGCAAGCCGTGCGCCAGCAACAGTTGCGACACGCGCACCTTGTCGTTGCCGTTCAATAAGGGGGCCTGCGCCACCAGCGCCTGCAATTCCGGCAGCGCGATGTCGGCGCCGCCCTGGTTCAGCGCCAGCACGCCGCACGACAGGTTGTCGATGTACCACGGCGGGTCGGTCGGCAGCATGTAGTCGATCTGGTCGGCGCCGTGGTGCTTGGCGCCCTCGGCCGCCTCGACTTGCCAGCCCAGGCGCATGTGCTTGCCCTCTTCGCGCCAGACCAGCGTGGCCTGGCGCAGCAGGCCGCCCTGCAGCGGATACACCAGGCCGTTGCCGACGTCGGCCCACGAATTGGACCAAAGCAATTTACCCTGCTCGGCCAGCATCTGCAGCAGCGCCGCGCCGATCTTACCCTTCGGCTCGGTGGCGCTGCCGGTCTGCGAGGTTTGGCCGGTGCGCATGGCAACAAAGAAACGCACCAGGTCCTCGTCGGCCGGCAACAGGAAGCTCGGCGGCGCCGACAGCAGCGAAAACACTTCGCTGACCGGGGTCGCCGCGGCGACGTCGCCGTTCGGCCGCAGGCGCGCCTTGTACAGGCACAAGGCCACGTGGCGCCCGCCGCTGGTGGGCGCGAGCACGTAGATCAGGCGGTACTGGGCCAGTTTCGGGTCCGGCTCGACGGCGCTCAGGCTCGCTTTCGGGTGCGCGGCGGCGTCCACCCGCTGCAGCCAGGTGGCAACGGCATACGGCAGTTGCGGTGCCGGGGTGCCGGGCGTGGCGCGGGGTTCACTGATCTCGTCGCGGGTTAAATCCATGGTACGCATGTGTGTAAAAGTCTAAGCAGAATCGTTAACAGGCAATATTATCCGCGATACGCGCGCTCGTGGTTTATTCAATATCATCTCGCACCCCCATCTTGGCCCGGGCGGGGGCCGACGCACAGTCCATTTGCGCTGTCAAGACTGGCACAATCGCGCCGATTGCGTATCATTCAACGCTTGACCGCTTTGGAACTCGCCATGCTGCCCTCTATCGAACAACGTCTCGCCCTCGAACTCGTCGCCAAACCGGCGCAGGTCGCCGCCGCCATCGCCCTGCTCGACGAAGGCGCCACCGTGCCCTTCATCGCGCGCTACCGCAAGGAGGCCACCGGCGGCCTGGACGACATCCAGCTGCGCCTGCTCGAAGAGCGCCTGCGCTACCTGCGCGAGCTGGAGGAGCGCCGCGCCGCCATCGTCGCCTCGATCACCGAGCAAAACAAGATGACGCCGGAGTTGCTCGACGCCGTCATGCACGCCGAGGACAAGACTCGGCTGGAAGACTTGTACCTGCCGTACAAGCAAAAGCGCCGCACCAAGGCGCAGATCGCCATCGAGGCGGGCCTGGCGCCGCTGGCCGAGCTGCTGCTGGGCGACCCGCGGCACAACCCGGAACTGGAGGCGGCCAAGTACCTGCGCGAAGCGTTTACCACGGGCGACGGCAACAACGCCGGCGTCGCCGATACCAAGGCGGCGCTGGACGGCGCGCGCCAAATCCTGATGGAGCGCTTCGCCGAGGACGCCACCTTGTTGCAGGCGCTGCGCGAATACGTGCAAGAGCATGGCATAGTTGAGTCCAAAGTGGTGGAAGGCAAGCAGGACGAGGGCGAAAAATTCGCCGATTACTTCGATTATTCCGAAACCATCTCGACGGTGCCGTCGCACCGCGCGCTGGCCCTGCTGCGCGGACGGCGCGAGCAGATCCTCGACGTCACGCTGCGGCTCGACACCGAGGCCGAGAAACCCAAGTGGGACGCGCCGCACAACCCGTGCGAGGGCCGTATCGCCGCCCGCTTCGGCATCAAGAACCAGGGCCGCCCGGCCGACAAGTGGCTGGCCGACACGGCGCGCTGGACCTGGCGCGTGAAAAGCTTCATGCACCTGGAAACCGAACTGATGGGCGCGCTGCGCGAACGCGCCGAACTCGACGCCATCAACGTCTTCGCGCTGAACCTGAAGGCGCTGCTGTTGGCCGCGCCGGCCGGCCAGCGCGCCACCATGGGCCTGGACCCGGGCCTGCGCACCGGCGTCAAGGTGGCCGTGGTCGACGCCACCGGCAAGGTGATGGACACGGCGGTGATCTACCCGCACCAGCCGAAAAACGACTGGGACGGGTCGCTGCACACGCTCGGCCGCCTGGCCGCCAAGCACAACGTGTCGCTCATTTCGATCGGCAACGGCACCGCCTCGCGCGAAACCGACAAGCTGGCGCAGGACCTGATCAAGCAGTTCCCGGAACAGAAAATGACCAAGATCGTCGTCTCCGAGGCGGGCGCGTCGGTGTACTCGGCGTCCGAATTCGCCTCGCGCGAGCTGCCCGACATGGACGTGTCGCTGCGCGGCGCCGTGTCGATCGCGCGCCGGCTGCAGGACCCGCTGGCCGAGCTGGTCAAGATCGACCCGAAATCGATCGGCGTCGGCCAGTACCAGCACGACGTCGGCCAGACCCAGTTGGCGCGCTCGCTCGACGCCGTCGTCGAGGACTGCGTCAACGCGGTCGGCGTCGACGTCAACACCGCCTCGGCGCCACTGCTGGCGCGCGTCTCCGGCCTGTCCTCGAGCGTGGCGCAAAGCATCGTCAACTACCGCGACATGAAGGGCGCGTTCGCCTCGCGCGCGGCGCTCAAAGCGGTGCCGCGCCTGGGCGAGAAGACTTTCGAGCAGGCCGCCGGCTTCCTGCGCGTGATGGGCGGCGAGAACCCGCTGGACGCCTCGGCGGTCCACCCGGAATCGTATCCGCTGGTTGAAAAGATCCTGGCCGACATTAAAAAAGACATCAAGGCCGTCATCGGCGAGGCCGCGCTGCTGAAGACCCTGAACCCGGCCAAGTACGCCGACGAGAAATTCGGCGTGCCGACCATTACCGACATCCTGAAGGAACTGGAAAAGCCGGGGCGCGACCCGCGTCCCGAGTTCACCACCGCCACCTTCAAGGAAGGCGTCGAGGCAATCCGCGACCTGCGCCCGGACATGATCTTGGAAGGGGTCGTCACCAACGTCGCCGCCTTTGGCGCATTTGTCGACATCGGCGTGCATCAGGACGGATTGGTGCACATCTCGGCGCTGTCGAACACCTTCGTCAAGGACCCGCACACGGTGGTCAAAGCCGGTCAGGTGGTGCGCGTGAAGGTGCTGGAGGTGGACGAAAAGCGCAAACGCATCGCACTGACCATGCGCCTGACCGATAGCGCGCCGCAGCCCGGCGCCAAGCCGGAACAGCGCGGCGACCGCAACGACCGCAAACACCTGGCCCAGCACCAGCAGCAAAGCGCCAAGGCGCCTGCGGAAGGCGGCAGCATGGCGGCGGCGTTCGCCAAGCTGCGCGGCTAAGGCGGCCGGGTCGGTGGCGCGGCCTTCCGCCCGGGCAAAGCGCTGTAGGCGGCCCACGCTTCAACACCGGCGCCTCAAGGAAAGCCACAGACAAAGAGCCGGGGCCAGCCCCCCAGGGTCTGACCCAATCCACCCAAGTTAAGAATTTTTCTTTAAAAGTAGAGCGAAATACAATAAAAAGCTTGACATGCCAGTGAGGTAGGGCGCGGCCAGT
>NZ_JBJXIB010000135.1:0-15844 GCF_046115965.1 Janthinobacterium sp. CG_23.3
GGCGGGGCGGTTTTGGTGGCATGCACGCATGATGCGTTATCCACGATTCGTTTACAACAACTTTCTACGCTGTACGCTCAGGCTGAATAGTCACACGACATCCAGCATGCCTGCCGTTTTTTGAGGTTGCAACAGATTGTCATAGTCCACCAAGATAACTATCTTCATCTGCGCAAAGTCATACGTTTGTTAGATTTCATCGGTGAATACCTGTCGATTTTTTATCGTGCGCGGTTTTGCGTTATATGAATGTCCACTACTGGCTGATAGCTGACGATGATTTTCGAGATTGTATCGTATCGACAAACTTAAATGGCAAGTATGCACGCGGCAGCCACCTTGTTGTCTAATATGATTTCCGTCGCTTTCGAGATGGCGATCTTAAATAGTTTCCGAATGGAAGTATTATACTGAAGCCGCATATTTATCGGATGAACTGTCGCGGATACCATCGTTTGCCGCATTAAATGCTGTTGGTGTCTGAGCTAAAAACAAAGTTTAATTAACTATATGGCAATTTTAGACGCTGAGCATTTACGCCCAACCGACGACGGCCACTAGAAGTAGTGCCGCCAATCGGCCAGCCAGGCCGGAAATTCGGCCACCGGCATCGGCTTGGCGATGTAGTAGCCCTGGGCGTAGGTGCAACCCAGCCCTTGCAGAAAGTCCCAGTCCTCGCGGGTTTCGACGCCCACCGCCACCGAGCGCCGCTCCAGGCTGCGCGCCAGCCCCAGGCAGGAGCTGAGCACGGTGCCCAGCGCCCGGCTTTTGGAGGCGCCGTCGACGAAGCTGCGGTCGATCTTCAATTCGGTGAAGGGGATGCGCGCCAGCAGTTGCAGATTCGAGCGCGAGGTGCCGTAGTCGTCGATGGCTAGGCCGAAGCCCTGGATGCGCAGGCGCAGCAGCCGTTCGAGGAAGTGCGGCTCGGAGCTGAGCACCGCCGATTCCGGCATCTCGAAGGTGATGTAGTCGGCCAGTATGCGGTGCCGCGCCAGGCAGGCGTCCATCTGCGCCATGAAGGCCGGCTGGCCCAGCGTTTGCGGCGCCACGTTGATGGCGATCGAGATCGGGATGCCCTGGTCGTGCAGCCGGCGGCAGGCCGCAACCGATTTGTCGATCATGCTCCAGTCGAGGAAGTCGACCCGCTTGTTTTCCTCCAGCGCGTCGATGAAGGAGGCCGGCCCCAGCGTGCCGTGCTCCGGGTGCAACCAGCGGGCGAACATTTCCAGTCCCTTGACCTGGCCGGTCGCCAATTCGATCTTGGGTTGGAAGAACGGTTCGAACTGGCGCGCCTGCAAGCCCTGCCCCACCTGCGCGAAGCTGAACACGGGATGCTCGACATGGGCGGCGGCGACCTCGCCGGCGTGCTGGAAATTGCCGATCAAGTCTTCCAGCGCGGCCGCGGTGACCGGCTTGGCGATGGTGCCGAGCATGTTGACGCCGTAGGCCTGCGCCATGGTTTCGACGGAAAACAGCACGGCGTCGGTTTGCGCGCCGATGACGATGATGCCGGCCGCGCAGCGCGCCTCGGCCAGGCGGCGGATCAGCTCCAGGCCGTCCATGCCGGGCAGCGCCAGGTCGATGATGCCGATGTCCAGCGTCGGCACGATGCCGGCCTGGAAGCTGCGCAGCGCCGTGTGGCCGTCGGCCACGTCGGTGACGCGGGCCGCGCCCAGATGCGCCAGCAGCTCCAGCAGCGCCTTGCGCTGGGCCGGGTCGCCCTCGGCGACGAGAAAGTGCAACTGCGCGATATCCATTGCTGCTCCGGTTGGCTGCGGCGCCAGGTAAAACCAAGGGCGTGGGCTGGGGTTTGATCCTCATGCCGCCAAGTTAGGCTGTCGTAGGTCGGATTAGCGAAGCGTAATCCGACGCCGGGCCGCTGCCGACGCCAGTCGGGTTACGCCGTTCCGGCTAACCCGACCTACGAATTGATTAACTTGGCGGCATTGGGGTTGACCCCGGTTCGCAGCCGTTGGTGTCGATTGCCGTTTAGGGCGCTTTATTGCTCCACCTTACCTTAGATTGGCCGGGGCTTATACCTGATTTTGCCGTACTTGCTCAAAAAAACATACGGCGGCGCAGGCCGCGACGTTGAGCGACTCGACCTGGCCCTGGTGCGGAATCACCACCCGGTGCGTCGCCAACGCCAGCAGGTCGTCGGCGACGCCCTGCCCTTCGTGGCCCAGCAACCAGGCCACCGGTTGGCGCAGGTCGACGTCGTACAGGCGCTGTTCGGCGTAGCCGCTGGTGGCCAGCACCGCGATGGTGGAATTCGACACCAGCGCGCCCAGGTCGACGCCTTCGTAGATGTCGAGCACGAAGTGCGCGCCCATGGCCGCGCGCAGCACCTTCGGCGACCAGCAAAACGCCGTGCCGCCGCTGCAGTAGACTTGTTTGATGCCGGCCGCTGCCGCGCTGCGCAGGATCGAGCCGACGTTGCCCGGGTCTTGCAGGTTGTCGAGCAGGACCGCCGACTCGCTCAGCGCGGCCGTGACGGCGCGCTGCGGCGTCTCGATGACGAACAGGATGCCGACGCCGTGCTCGACCTGGCTGAGGGCGCCGTACAGCGCGTCCGGCATGGCGATGCAGTTGGCGTGTTGCGCCTCCAGCCGCGCCACCAGGTCGGCCACCTCGGCGTTTTGCAGCGCGCTTTCGCTGACGATGCACTGCGGCGGCACGCCGCGCAGGTTCAGATAGGTCTGGCACAGATGCACGCCGTCGAGCAGCGTGCGGCCGGCCTTGCGCCGCGCCGCCGAGCTGCCGGCCAGGTGCTTGAGGTCTTTGTAGAGCGCGTTTTCGCGCGAGGAAATCAGTTTCATGTGTTTTGGTCCAGCAGTTTGCGCACCGGCGCGTACGAGCGCCTGTGCACCGGCGAGACGCCGTGTTCGCGCAGGCGCGCCAGGTGCATCGCGGTCGGGTAGCCCTTGTGCTGGTCGAAGCCGTAGTGCGGGTAGCTGGCGTGCAGCACCAGCAGCGCGGCGTCGCGCGCGGTCTTGGCCAGGATCGAGGCGGCCGAGATCGAGTCGACCTTGTCGTCGCCCTCGACGATGGCGATGGCCTGGATCCGCATCACCGGGCAGCGGTTGCCGTCGATCAGGGCCAGCGTCGGCGCCGTCGCCAGCGCCTCCACCGCGCGGCGCATCGCCAGCATGGTCGCCTGCAGGATGTTGAGGCTGTCGATTTCCGCCTCCGAGCATTCGGCGATGGCCCAGGCCACCGCGTGCTGCTTGATCAGCGGAACCAGCGCGTCGCGCTGCACCGCCGAGAGTTTTTTCGAGTCGCGCAGGCCGGCTATCGGCCGGGCCGGGTCGAGGATCACGGCGGCCGCGAAGACCGGGCCGGCCAGCGGGCCGCGGCCGGCCTCGTCGACGCCGCAGATGATTTCGTCGAGCGAGAATGGCAGGTCGTCAAACAAGCCGGGATAGAGAGTTTTCACTTACGCCTTTATTGCGTCATGCCGTACAACTACAGGCGGGTGGAGGATGCCGACGAGGAGGACGAGGCGATCACTTGCATGACCGCCGCCGCGCTCTCCCGCGCGCTGTCGCGCAGCAGGCTTTGGTGCATGTCGGTGAAGCGCTGCACCAGGCGCAGGCGGCCCGGCACGTCGCTCAGTTGCCGCCACATGGCCTCGGCCAGCGCTTCCGGGCTGGCGGCGTGTTGCAGCAGTTCCGGCACCAGGAATTCGCGCGCCAGGATGTTCGGCAGGCCGATCCACGGCTGGTAGCCCATGTGGCGCATGATTTCCCACGAGGCGCGCATCATTTTGTAGGCGATCACCATCGGTTTCTTGAACAGCGCCACCTCCAGCGAGGCCGTGCCGGAAGCGACCAGCACCGCGTCGGCGGCGGCGATCGCGGTGTGCGACTGGCCGTCCGTGAGCAGGATCTCGACGTCCTGCAGGCCGGCCTGCGCCACCAGTTCGAGGAAGTACTGGCGCTGCTTCTCGCCCGCCATCGGCGCCACGAAACGCAGCGAATGGTCGCGCCGCAGCAGCAGTTTGGCGGCGCCGACGAAGGCCGCCACGTTGTGTTTCAGCTCGCCCATGCGGCTGCCCGGCATCAGCGTGACGACGTTGGCGTCCGCCGGCAGGCCGAGCAGCGCGCGCGCGGCCGCCTCGTCCGGCTGCAGCGGGATCATCTCCGCCAGCGGGTGGCCGACGTAGGTGACCGGCACGCCGGCCTGGCGGTAGATCTCCTCCTCGAAGGGGAAGATCACCAGCATGTGCGAGACCGCCTTGACGATTTTCTTGATGCGCCCGCCGCGCCAGGCCCAAATCTGCGGCCCGATGTAGTGCACGGTGGGGATGCCGGCCGCCTTCAATTGCATCTCCAGGCCCAAGTTGAAGCCCGGGTAGTCGGCGCCGATGAAGACCGCCGGCCGCTCGGCCAGCAACTGGTCGCGCAACTCGTTCTGGATGCGCTTGATGCCGCGGTAGCGCGGAATCACCTCGAACAGGCCGCGCACGGTCAGGCTTTCCAGCGGCCAGTGCGACTCGAAGCCGTGCCGCGCCATGTGCGGCCCGCCGATGCCGTGGAAGCGCGCCCGCGGCAGCAGCGGCCGCAGGCCCGACAGCAGGCTGGCGGCCAGCAGGTCGCCCGAGGCCTCGCCGGCGACCAGCGCCACCGACAGGTCAGCGGACGATGCCACGGGTCGCACCGTTGAGGAACTCGCGCATCGCTCGGATTTGTTCGGCCGCCTCGGGGTTGGCCATCTCCTCTTCGAACAAGGCCGCCTTGGCCTCTTCCAGCGTCAGGTTGGAGCGGTAGATCAGCTTGTAGGCGGCGCGGATGCCGTCGATCTGCGCACGGGTGAAACCGCGGCGTTTCAAGCCCTCGATGTTGACGCCGTGGGCCGCCGCCGGATTGCCCGACAACAGCACGTAGGGCGGCACGTCCTGGGTCAGGCTGGTGCTCATGCCGACGAAGGCGTGCTCGCCGATCTGGCAGAACTGGTGCACGTTGGCGAAGCCCGACAGGATCACCCAGTCGCCGATGTTGACGTGGCCGGCCAGCTGGGCGTTGTTCGAGAAGATCGTGTTGCTGCCGACCTGGCAGTCGTGCGCCAGGTGGACGTAGGCCGAGATCCAGTTGTCGTTGCCCAGCCGCGTCACGCCGGCGTCCTGCACGGTGCCGGTGTTGAAGGTGCAGAATTCGCGGATGGTGTTGCGGTCGCCGATTTCCAGGCGGGTCGGCTCGCCGGACCATTTCTTGTCCTGCGGCGCGGCGCCGATCGACGAGAACTGGAAGAACTGGTTGTCGCTGCCGATCGTGGTGTGGCCTTCGATGACGACGTGCGGTCCGACCTTGGTGTTGGCGCCGATGCGCACGTGCGGGCCGATGACCGAGTACGGTCCGACCTCGACCGAGCTGTCGAGCTGCGCCTTCGGGTCGACCACTGCGCTAGGATGGATCGCCGTCATGTCACTGCCCCGCTGGCTGGCTCGCGTCGCTGGCGCTGCGGATGGTGCACATCAAATCCGCTTCCACCGCGACTTTGCCGTCGACGCTGCCGACCGCCTTGTATTTCCAGATGCCGCGCGAGACGCGCACGATCTCGACGTCCATCTTCAACTGGTCGCCAGGCTCGACCGGGCGCTTGAAGCGGGCGTTGTCGATGCCGACGAAGTAGACCACCGAATTCTCGTCCGGCTTGATGTCCATCGTCAGGAACGACAGGATCGCCGCGGTCTGCGCCATCGCCTCGATCATCAGCACGCCCGGCATCACCGGCTTGTGCGGAAAGTGGCCGTTGAAGAACTCCTCGTTGACGGTGACGTTCTTGATCGCCGTGATGGTCTTGCCCGATTCCCAGTCCAGCACGCGGTCGACCAGCAGCATCGGATAGCGGTGCGGCAGATACTGTTTGATCTGGTGGATGTCGAGGGTTTTTTTCGTGCGTTCTGTGGTGGTGGTCATTTTTGCTCTTGATTCGTCAGTGTTTTGATGGTTTTTTCCATTGCCCGGATTTTATCGCGCATGCCGGACAGGTTGCGCACGATGGCGGCGCTTTTTTCCCAGTCGGCGTTCTTGGCCAACGGGTAGAAGCCGGTGTACTGGCCCGCTTCGAGGATCGAGCGCGACACCATGCTGCCGGAGCCGACGTGGACCCGGTCGACGATGGTGAGGTGGCCCAGCACCATCGCGGCGCCGCCGAAGGTGCAGTACTTGCCGATGACGGCGCTGCCGGCCACGCCGACGCAGCCGGCCATGGCCGTGTGCGCGCCGATGCGGCAGTTGTGGCCGATCTGGATCTGGTTGTCGAGCTTGACGCCGTCCTCGATCACGGTGTCGGCCAGCGCGCCGCGGTCGATGGTGGTGTTGGCGCCGATGTCGACGTCGTCGCCGATCATCACGCGGCCGGTCTGCGGGATTTTGATATACACGCCGCCCTCGTTGGCGAAGCCGAAGCCGTCGGTGCCGATGACGGCGCCGGAGTGGATGATGCCGCGCGCGCCGATCTGGCAGCGGGCGTGGAACGTCACGTTGGCGAACAGGTGGGTGCCGGCGCCGATGACGGCGTCGCGGCCGATCACGCAGCCGGCGTCGATGACGCAGCCGGGGCCGACGCTGGCGCCGGCGGCGATCGTCACGTGCGGGCCGACGTGGGCGCTGGCGTCCACCGAAGCGCCGGGCGCGACGCTGGCGCTGGGGTCGATGCCGGGCGCCGGCACGAAGGCGCCGAGCGACTCGAAATACTGCGCGGCGCGGGCGAAATACGCGTAGGGGTTGGCGGTGACGATGCGCGCGCCGGCGTAACCGGGCGCGACGACGGCGTCGTCGGCGGCCGACAGGATCAGCGCGGCGGCCTGGCTTTGCGCCGCCTGGGCGCGCAGTTTGCTGTTGCTGAGGAAGCTGATGTGCGCGGCGCCGGCCTCGGCCAGCGGCGCGATACCGCTGACCGCCAGGTTCGGGTCGCCGTGCAATTGCCCGCCGAAGCGTTCGACCAATTCACCCAGTCGAGTTGCGCTCATAGTGTGTCCTATCTTGTTGTGTTACCGGGGCCAAGCCGAGCCGGCGGCGCGGCCGGGCTCGGACCCCGCGGGCCCGAGCCCGAGCCCGTGCTGGCGCCGCTGGCGTTGGCGCCGGTCCGGTTGATACCGTTACTTGTCGAGCGCCTTGAGCACGCGGTCGGTGATGTCGATGCGCGGGTTGGCCCACAGCGCCTCCTGCAGCACCACGTCGTAGCCTTCGACGCGCGCCATCTGCTGGATGATGGTGTTGGCCTTCTCGGCGATGGCGCCGCGCTCCTCGTTGGTGCGCTGGTTCAAATCTTCGCGGAATTCGCGCTGGCGGCGCTGCAGTTCCTTGTCCAGCTCGAAATATTCGCGCTGGCGCTTGGCGCGGTCGGCCTCGTTCAAGCCCGGCAGCTCCTTCTCCAGCTTGTCGCTGGCGGTCTTGAAGCGCGCGGCCAGTTCCTGCACCGCCTTCTCGCGCGCCTTGAACTCCTCGGCCAGCTTCTCGCCGGCCAGCTTGGCCAGTTTCGACTCGTTGTAAATGCGCTCGGTGCTGACCCAGGCGATCTTCGAATCCTGGGCCTGCGCCTGCACCGGCGCCATCGAACACCAGCACAATGCGAGCGCGGCAAGAGACTTCGGCAGGTTAGCGGATGCGGTCTTCAACTTGATTCTCCGTGGTCAAAATAATGAATGCTCAAGGCCGCCGGTCAGAAACCGGTGCCCATCTGGAACTGGAAGCGCTCGATACGGTCGCCCGGCTTATCGTTCAACGGCAGGCCGTAGCTGAGTTTCAGCGGACCGACCGGGGAAATCCAGCTGATGCCCAAACCGGCAGCATAGCGCAATTCCGAGGCGCGCAGTTTGGCGCCCTCCTGGTAGACCTGGCCGCCGTCGACGAAGGCGAACCAGCGCAGGCTGCGGTCCGAGCCGGAGCCGGGGAACGGCATTTGCAGCTCGACGTTGCCGATCAGGCGCGCGGCGCCGCCGAGGGCGTCGTTGGTGCTCGGGTCGGCCGCGCCCAACGAGCTGCTCTGGTAGCCGCGCACGGAACCGATGCCGCCGCCGTAGAAGTTCTTGAACACCGGGAAGGCGTTGCCGCCGATGCCGTGGCCGTAGTCGAACTCGCCGCGCAGCGCCAGCGTCATGCTGCGGAACAGCGGCCGGAAGTATTGGTGGTCGTAAATGGCGCGGTAATACTTCTGGTTGCCGATCAGGTCGATTTCCAGGTTGACCCGCTGGTAGCGGCCGATCGACGGCGTCAGCGCGCTGTCGCGGCTGTCGCGCTGCCACGACGCCGTCAGCGGCACCGCGTTGGTGGCGGCGCTGCCGATGCCGTCGGCCGGGCCGCCGTTGTCGCGCACGTAGTTCTTGAAGCGCACCGGGCTGGTGGTATCGGTTTCAATGCGCGTCTTCTCGACGCCGGCGCCGAAGAAGATGGTGTCGCTTTCCGAGAACGGCACGCCGAACTCGATCTTGGCGCCCTGCTGCTTGACCTTGTAGCTGCCGATGTTGACGGCCGGCGGGATGGTCGTGCGCAGGTACACCTCGAAGCGGCGCGAGACGCCGTCATCGGTGAAGTACGGGTTGGTCTGCGAAAACGCGATGGTGCGGCTGTAGTGGCTGGTGTTGATCTCCAGCCCGACGGTGTTGCCGCTACCGGCGAAGTTGGCCTGCGAAATGGCCGCCGACAGCGTGAACTTCTCCGACTGCGAGAAGGCGCCGCCGATCAGGAAGTTGCCGGTCGGTTTTTCGACGACGGTCAGGTTGACGTCGACCTGGTCGTTGGTGCCCTGCGCCTCCGGGGTGTCGATGGTGACGTCCTTGAAGTAGCCGAGGCGGTCGACGCGGTCGCGCGAGAGCTTGATCTTGTTGCTGTCGTACCAGGACGACTCGAACTGGCGGAATTCGCGGCGGATCACCTCGTCGCGCGTGGTGCTGTTGCCGGCGATGTTCATGCGCCGCACGTAGACGCGCTTGCCCGGGTCGACGAAGAAGGTGAACGACACTTCGCGCTTGTCGCGGTTGATCTCCGGGTTGGCGTTGACGTTGGCGAAGGCGTAGCCGAAGGTGCCGAGGCGGTCGGAGATGCGCTTGTTGCTGGCCGTCAGCAGCTCGCCCGAGTACACGGCGCCCTTCTTGAGCAGCAGCAGCGACTTCAACTCCTCCTCGCGGCCGAACATTTCGCCCTCGAACTTGGTGTCGCCGATGCTGTACTTCTCGCCCTCGGTGACGTTGATCGTGATGTAGATGTCCTTCTTGTCGGGGGTGATCGAGACCTGGGTCGAATCGACCTGCATCTCGATGTAGCCGCGGTTCAGGTAGTAGGACTTGAGCGACTCGATGTCGCCGCTCAACTTGGTCTTCGAATACTGGTCGGCCTTGGTGTACCAGCTGAACCAGCCGCCGGTGTTCAAGGCCAGCTGGTCGCGCAGCTCCTTGTCGGAGAAGGCCTTGTTGCCGACGATGCTGATCTGCTTGATGCGCGCGACCTCGCCCTCGTCGATGGCGAACACCACGTTGACGCGGTTGCGCTCGATCGGCGTGACGGTGGTGGTGATCTTCACGCCGTACAGGCCGTGCGACAGGTACTGGCGCTTGAGTTCCTGCTCGGCGCGGTCGACCGAGGCCTTGTCGAAAATCTTCGCCTCGCCGACGCCGATTTCCTTGAGCGCCTTGACCAGGATGTCTTTTTCAAATTCCTTCGAGCCGGTGAACTCGACGCTGGCGATGGCCGGGCGTTCCTCCACCAGCACCACCAGCACGTCGCCGTCGGCTTCCAGGCGCACGTCCTTGAAGAAACCGGTGGCGTACAGCGCCTTGATGGCGGCGATACTCTTCTCGTCGTCGAAGCTCTCGCCGACGCGCACCGGCAGGTAACTGAAGACGGTGCCCGCCTCGGTGCGCTGGATGCCCTCGACGCGGATGTCCTTGACGGTGAACGGCGCCACGGCCAGGGCCTGGCCGGAGCAGAAGGCCAGCACGGCGGCGCCGATCAGGCTGAGACGAAAGGAAGGCGAGGCAAAACGATCAGAGTGTAATTTCATTGGCTAAATCAATGGGTAAATCATTGGACAACACGCACAAAAGAATGCCTGTGGGAACGGCGCCGACGGTCAGGTCAGCAGCCGCGCAACGTCATTGAAGACGGCAAGCGCCATCAGGGTCAGCAGCAAACCCACGCCAAGGCGCTGGGCCAGCTCGCCAACCCGCTCCGGGATCGGGCGTCCGGTCAAAACTTCCAGCGAATAATACAGCAAAAGCCCCCCATCTAAAACCGGAATGGGTAGCAAATTCATCACGCCCAAACTGATGCTGATGAAGGCGATGAAGCTCAGGTAGCTGACCGCGCCGACGCGCGCGGTCTGGCCGGCGTAGTCGGCGATCGTGATCGGCCCGGTGAGGTTCTTCCACGAGGCCTGCCCGGTCAGCATCTTGCCCATCATTTTCAAGGTCAGCGCGCTGGTGTCCCAGACCTTGACGACCGCCTTGGCGGTGGCCGCCAGCGGCGCCGCTGCCACCACGATCATATCCGGCGCCTGGGCGACCTCGGCCTTGATCTTACCAACTGTTACAGCTGCGCCCGCCTCGACGTCCGGCGTCACCGCCACATCGAGTTCCTGGCCGGCGCGGCGCAGCCGCACGGCCAGCGTCTTGCCGGGCGCGGCGCGCACCAGCTCGACGAAGGCCAGGCCGTCGGCCACCGCCCGGCCGTCGACGCTGAGGATCAAGTCGCCCGGGCGCAGCCCGGCGCGTTGGGCGGCGCCGCCGTCGACCACCCGGCCGAGCACCGGCGCCGGGCGCGCCGGCGCGATGCCGGCCTGGCCGAGCACGTCCGCGTCGAGGTCGAGCGCGGCCAGCGCCGCCGCCGGCAGCAGCGCGTTGACGCGGCCCTGGCCCGGGCGCTCCAGTTGCAGGCGGGCGTCGCGCTTGTCGAGCGCCGCCTGGATCACTTGCCAGCGCAACTCCGACCAGGTGGCCACCGCTTCGCCGTTGACGGCGGTGACGAGGTCGCCGCGGCGCACGCCGGCGGCCTCGGCGGCGCTATGCGCGGCGGCGGCGGCGAGCCGGCTGGCCGGTTCGGCGATGCCGTACATATACAGGCCGGCGAACAGCGCGATGGCCAGCAGGAAATTGGCGAGCGGCCCGGCGGCGACGATGGCGATGCGCCGCCAGACGTTCTGGCGGGTGAATTCGCGCTGCAAATCCTGCTCGGAGAGCGCGCCCAGGTCTTGCTCGCGCCCGTCCAACATTTTGACGTAACCGCCCAGCGGCAGCGCCGAGATGGCCCACTCGGTCTGGTCCGGGCCGAAACGGCGCGACCAGACCACCTTGCCCATGCCGACCGAAAAGCGCAGCACCTTGACGCCGCACCAGCGCGCCACCCAATAGTGGCCCAGCTCGTGGATGACGATCAGCGATCCCAGCGCGACCGCGAACGCCAGCAGCGTTTGCAGGAAATTCATCGGCCCGGCCGCGCCGCGACGAAGCGCTCGGCGGCGCCGCGCGCCAGCGCGTCCTGCGCCATCACCGCCTCGATGCTCGAGGCGGCGCCGTGCGCCACGCTGTCGATCACGTGGCGCACCACCTGGTCGATCTGGCGAAAGCCGATGCGCAGGTCGAGGAAGGCTTGCACCGCCACCTCGTTGGCGGCGTTCAGCAGCGCCGGCGCGGTGCCGCCGGCTTGCAGCGCCTCGAAGGCCAGCGCCAGGCAGGGGAAGCGGGCCAAATCGGGGCGCTCGAACTGCAGCGCGGCCATCTGCGCCAGGTCGAGCTGGGCCACGCCGGAGGCGATCCGCTCGGGATAGGCCAGCGCGTGGGCGATCGGCGTGCGCATGTCCGGGTTGCCCAGTTGCGCCAGCACCGAACCGTCGACGTAGGAGACCATCGAATGGATCACGCTTTGCGGGTGGATCAATACCTCGATCTGCGCCGCCGGGGTGCCGAACAACCAGTGCGCCTCGATCACTTCGAGGCCCTTGTTCATCATGGTGGCCGAGTCGACCGAGATCTTGCGCCCCATCACCCAGTTCGGGTGCTTGCAGGCCTGCTCGGGCGTGACCGCGTCGAGCGTGTCGACGGCGCGCGCCAGGAACGGGCCGCCGGAGGCGGTCAGCAGGATCTTGGCGACGCCGGCGTCGGCCGGGCTGCGCCCGTAGCCGCGCGGCAGGCATTGGAAAATCGCGTTGTGTTCGCTGTCGACGGGTAGTAGCACGGCGCCGCTGGCGTGCGCGGCGTCGATGAACAACTGGCCCGACATGACCAGCGCCTCCTTGTTGGCCAACAAGACCTTCTTGCCGGCGCGGGCCGCCGCCAGCGTCGGCGCCAGGCCGGCGGCGCCGACGATGGCGGCCATCACGGCGTCGACCCGGCTGTCGGCGGCGATGGCGCACAGGGCGGCCTCGCCGTAGTCGACGTCGGTGTTCAAACCCTTGGCGCGCAGCAAGGTGCTCAACTGGGCGGCGGCGGCGGCGCTGCCGACGACGGCGCGCTCGGGGCGGAAGCGTTCGCACTGCCCGGCCAGTTGCTCGACCTTGCTGTGGGCGCTCAGCGCGAACACGCTGTAGCGTTCCGGGTGGCGCGCCAGCACGTCCAGCGTGGACACGCCGATCGAGCCGGTGGCGCCGAGTATGGTGATGCGTTGCATAGGGTAGTCCTTCACAGCCAGGCGCCGAGCAGCGCGGCCAGCGGCAGCACCGGCACCAGCGCGTCGATGCGGTCGAGTACGCCGCCGTGGCCCGGCAGCAGATGGCTGCTGTCCTTGATGCCGGCGCGGCGCTTGAGCATGGATTCAAACAGGTCGCCGACGACGCTGGCGGCCACCACCAGCACCAGCAACAACAGCGCCAGCGGCCAGCCGAAGGCCGCCTGCAGGCGCACCGCGAAGGTGTCGGCCAGCGCCGGCGCGGACGGCGCCAACAGCACGCTCAGCGTCGACAGCGCCAGCACGGCGACGCCGCCGCCGATGGCGCCCTCCCACGACTTGCCGGGAGAAATCGACGGCGCCAGCTTGCGCTTGCCGAAGGCCTTGCCGGAGAAGTAGGCGCCGACGTCGGCGATCCACACCAGCGCCATCACCGACAACAGGTACGCCGCCGAGTGGCGCATCAGCGCGACGATGGCGACGAAGCTGCCGACGATGGCGATGGCGTAGACCACGCTGAGCATGGTGTTGCCGGCGCCCTCGGGCGGCGGCAGGCCGGTCGCCAGCGCCGGCGCGAAGCGCAGCAGCCAGATGGCGCAGCACAGCGCGAACCAGAACTGCGGCTGGGCGTCGACGCCGCTGTACAGGAAGGTGTAGGCGAAGGCGCCGGCGCAGACCAGCGCCAGCGGCAGCGCGTAGCGGTTTTTAAACAGGCGCAAGCTTTCCCACACGGCGGCGCCGAGGAACAGCGTCGCGGTGGCCGCGAAGGCGGGGAAGTAATTGAAGAACAGAACCGGCAGCAAGACCGCCAGCAGGACGACGGCGGTGATAATCCGAGTTTTCAGCATCAGTTTGTCTTTTCCGCCAGTTGCGCGCCGGTGCGGCCGAAGCGCCGCTCCCGTTGCTGGTAGGAGGCGATGGCCGCGTCCAGGCTGGCGTTGTCGAAATCGGGCCAGTAGGTGTCGGTGAAGTACAGTTCGGTGTAGGCGAGCTGCCACAGCAGGAAGTTGGAGACGCGTTGCTCGCCGCCGGTGCGGATGAACAGGTCGGGCTCGGGCGCGTAGGCCATCGCCAGGTGCGGCGCCAGTTGCTCTTCGGTGAAGTCCAAGGCGCCGGGGCGCGCGGCCGCCATTTTGTTGACCGCCTGCATGATATCCCAGCGTCCGCCATAGTTGGCGCAAATGGTCACGGTCAGGCGGCTGTTGTTGGCGGTCTTGCGCTCGGCGTTGGCGATCATGCCGCGCAGCTTGTCGTTGAAGCGCGACAGGTCGCCGACCACCTTCAGGCGGATGTTGTTGGCGTGCATTTTCGCCACTTCGCGTTCGAGCATCGTCACGAACAGGCGCATCAGCAAGGACACCTCCTCCTCGGGCCGGCGCCAGTTTTCGGAGCTGAAGGCGAACAGCGTCAGGTACTCGACGCCGCGATCGACGCAGGCCTCGACGACGCGGCGCACCGCGTCGGCGCCCTTGACATGGCCGGCCACGCGCGGCAGGAAGCGCTTAGTTGCCCAGCGGCCATTGCCATCCATGATGACGGCGACATGGCGCGGCACCCGCGGCGCTTCCGGTACGGCTGTGGTGGAACTCGTATGTATCATGAAAACATTATGGCAAGAAAAATGAAATGGGTGCGCTCTTTAGTCGAACGCGAACGCGGAACGGCCGCGCCGCCGGGCGGCGCGGCCGGCGCAAACGCTAGACGGTCAGCACTTCTTTTTCCTTGTCGACGACCATGCGGTCGATGTCGGCGATCGCCTTGTCGGTCAGCTTCTGCACCTCGTCGGAGGCGCGGCGCTCGTCGTCTTCGGAGCAAGCCTTGTCCTTGACCAGCTTTTTCAGCGACTCGTTGGCGTCGCGGCGGATGTTGCGCACCGCGATCTTGGCGTCTTCCGCCTCGGTCTTGACCAGCTTGACCATTTCCTTGCGCCGCTCCTCGGTCAGCGGCGGGGTCGGCACGCGGATCATGTCGCCCTGCGACGACGGGTTCAGGCCCAGGTCGGCGTCGCGGATCGCCTTCTCGATGGTGGCGGCCATTTTCTTCTCGAACGGCTGCACGCCGATGGTGCGGGCGTCCATCAGGGTGACGTTGGCGACCTGCGACAGCGCGGTCGGGTTGCCGTAGTACTCGACCATCACATGGTCGAGGATGCCGGTGTGGGCGCGCCCGGTGCGCACCTTGGCCAGGTCGGCCTTCAGGGTGTCGAGCGACTTGCTCATGCGTTCCTGCGTGTTCTTTTTAACGTCAGCTAAGGACATGCTGCTCTCCTGTGTGTTAATTAAATAATAGTACTGACATAAAACTTAAACGTGGACCAGTGTACCTTCATCTTCGCCCATGATGACACGCATCAGCGCGCCCGGCTTGACGATGGAAAACACCTTGATCGGCAGTTTCTGGTCGCGGCACAGCGCGAACGCGGTCGCGTCCATCACCTGCAGGTGCTTGGATATGGCTTCGTCGAAGGTGATGGTTTCAAAGCGGGTGGCGTGCGGGTCCTTTTTCGGGTCGGCCGTGTAGACGCCGTCGACCTTGGTTGCCTTGAGCACGATTTCGGCGCTGATTTCCGAACCGCGCAGCGCGGCCGCGGTGTCGGTGGTGAAGAAGGGGTTGCCGGTGCCGGCGGCGAACACCACCACCTTGCCCTCTTCCAGGTATTGCAGCGCTTTCGGGCGCACGTAGGGCTCGACCACCTGCTCGATGCCGATGGCCGACATGACGCGGGCGGTGATGCCGACGTGGCGCATGGCGTCGCCCAGCGCCAGGGCGTTCATCACCGTCGCCAGCATGCCCATGTAGTCGGCGGTGGCGCGGTCCATGCCCTGGGCGCCGGGCGCGACGCCGCGGAAGATGTTGCCCCCGCCGATGACGATTGCCAGTTCCACGCCCAACTTCGCCACCTCGGCCACGTCGGCGACCATGCGCTCGATGGTGGCGCGGTTGATGCCGTACGGGTCGTCGCCCATCAGGGCTTCGCCGGACAGTTTGAGGAGGACGCGCTTATAGGCTGGTTTTGACATGAGCTGGTGCTCCATAAATAAGGTTATTCGAGTATGACATGCCCGCGGCGCCACACGATAGCGCCCGGCACCTCCGCCGGCGTCCGGGCAGGGCCGGGAGCGGCGGGCAAATGGGCGGCGGCGTTGCCGCCTGCCGCCGCGGGGGGGGGGGGGGGGGGGGGGGGGGGGGGGGGGGAGGGGGGGGGAGAGGGGGGGGAGGGGGGGGGGGGGGGGGGTGGGAGGGGT
>NZ_JBJXIB010000136.1:0-15781 GCF_046115965.1 Janthinobacterium sp. CG_23.3
GGTGGTGGGGTCGGGCGGTTTTTGGTCGATTGGGGGGTGTTTTTTTTTTCGCGGCGTTTTTCTCCGTGTTGCGTGATTGGGGCGTTCGGCTGCGCCCGCTGCCTCTCCCCCCCGCCGCGGATTGGCTTACTGGTCGCAGGCCGGCAGGCAGTGGTCCAGAAGGCTCAGGCAAAGCGGACTCTGCGAACTCAGGTGCGCCGAGCAGACGGCGTATTTTTGATAGCACTCGGAATAGCACGCTGGATTGCCGCCGGAGGCAACCGCATAGGATGCGCTGAGGCTGCAGGCAAACAGGAAGGCGCCAAGTTTCTTGATCATTGTTCAATCTCCTAGAATTTGAAAGTCAAGGTGGAAGCAATTCCGTGGGCGCGCCGCCACCTTTTACAGGCCGCCCCGGTACGACACCGGTCACACATCTAATGCCAATAGAGTACCGTAAACAATACCAAAACAACGCCAATTTATTGACAATTCTATTATTTTTTGCGCGCCTGGTGAGAATCCGGCCGCCGAGGGCGACGTGGCGCGGCGTGAAGTCGTCGGTGCGCAGGGCGTAGGCGATGCTGCCGGCGATCGCCAGTCCGTCCTCGACAATGAGGACGGTTGTAGAGATGCGGGCGGGATGGCGTTCAGTTGTGGACGGGTGTTGCGTTTGCGCGCCGGCCCTGCCGTAAAAACCAGAGGCGTGAGGCCGGGGCGCCGCAGGTGCGGCCTGGCCGCTCAGCGGCGCTGGCGGAAGATCTCGCTCATCGTGCTCAGGAACTCGTCGTCGTCAGCCATCCCCAGCTCGTCGTCCCGCTCGGCTATCCGGTCGCGCCGCTGGCCGATCCATTTCTGCAGATATCGCAGTTCCGACAACCTGGAGAGGTCGTACTCGAGCTCCTCGAGATCGTCCTCCAGTGTCCGCAGGTCGTCGTCCAGGTCGCCCGACAACTGCGCCGGCGCCAGCTCGGGATACGGCGCAATGTCGTACTCCGTCTTGAATATGGATCTCGACGTTCTCAATTTCGTCGCGCAGCTCGGCGAGCTGCTCGGACAACACCTGGCTGTATTGTTGCAGGCGCTGGTCCGGTAGCGCGTTGACCGTCACTTGGTCCAGGTGCTCGATTTCGCGCCGCGCCGCCAGCAGCGCCGGCACGTCCCTGGCGGCATACGCGGCCAGCGACGCGGCCACCTGCTCGTCCTCGCCAGCTCGCCCGGGCTGCCCGCCCAGCGCGTCGCGGCGCCATTTCGTGGCGATCTGCGCGGCGGCCTCCAAGGGCGAGGCCCGCTCCGGGTCGACGCCAAACTGCTCCAGCAGCGTCGTCGACAGCGCGGCCTCCTGCGCGCCGGCCTCGGCGTCGTAGTCCTCGCCGCTGTATTTCTCGTAGAGTTGCTTGAGCGCGTCGTCGGCCCGCTCCGCCAACAGTTGCCCGGTGGCGTCGCAGATGACGTCGGCGATGCCGATCCGGTCCTCCATGCCGACCTCCCGGCCGTCGTGGGCCTGGTCCAGCGCGAACACCAATTTGGTCTGCAGTTCGTCATAGCGGCGCTGCAGCGGCTGGTACTCGTCGGCAAAGCGACGTTCGTAGACGGCGATGGCCTGTTGCCACTGCACCAGATGGCGCCGCTCCTGGTCGACTAGTTGGACCAGCTTGTTGAACTGTTTTTGCGCGCCGGACAGTCCGGCCCCGCGTTTAATCTTGGGCAATCCCGCGCCTGTGGCACCGGCCTTGGA
The DNA here is from genome assembly GCF_046115965.1 of Janthinobacterium sp. CG_23.3. Lineage (NCBI taxonomy): Bacteria > Pseudomonadati > Pseudomonadota > Betaproteobacteria > Burkholderiales > Oxalobacteraceae > Janthinobacterium > Janthinobacterium sp. CG_23.3. The sequence continues at coordinate 1,718 of NZ_JBJXIB010000136.1, forward strand.
TGTCGATTTCGCCATCACGCCCTCCCAAAAATGCAGTCTAGTTTTACCCACCGCCGCAATCAAGCGCGGGACGCAAACAGCGCGCCTGTAAACGAGATTGGGGCCGGAGGCGTTCAATCGAACGCGCCCGGCCCCAAGGTGCTGGCGGGACACCCCGCCGGCTCAGAAACGATTACTGCAGTTTGATTTCGACATCAACGCCAGCTGGCAGGTCCAGCTTCATCAGCGCGTCAACGGTTTTGTCCGTTGGGTCGACGATGTCCATCAGACGCTGGTGGGTGCGGATTTCGAACTGGTCGCGCGAGGTCTTGTTGACGTGCGGCGAACGCAGAACGTCGAAACGCTGGATGCGGGTTGGCAAAGGTACTGGACCCTTGACGACGGCGCCGGTGCGCTTGGCTGTTTCAACGATTTCCAGGGCCGATTGATCGATCAGTTTGTAATCGAAAGCTTTCAGGCGGATGCGGATTTTTTGATTTGGTGCGGACATGGTATTTCCTTAAAAGAGCGAACCGGGTGAACAAACCACTCGCGGCAATGAATGACTGCTAAGGCTTGGGGTCGACATGATACCACTGAACAACGCGGTAAACACAGCGGCCCGCAATTTTGATACAACAAGGCCGGCGCGAGCCGGCCCTGTCTCGACGCTTAACGATTAATTAGGCGAGGATTTTTGCAACAACGCCGGCGCCGACGGTACGACCGCCTTCGCGGATAGCGAAGCGCAGACCTTCTTCCATGGCGATCGGGTTGATCAGCTTGACGGTGATCGACACGTTATCGCCTGGCATGACCATTTCTTTGTCTGCTGGCAACTCGATCGAACCGGTCACGTCCGTTGTACGGAAGTAGAACTGAGGACGATAGTTGTTGAAGAACGGCGTATGGCGGCCGCCTTCGTCTTTCGACAAGACATAGATCTCGCCGGTGAAGTGGTTATGTGGCTTGATCGAACCTGGCTTGGCCAACACTTGACCGCGCTGCACGTCTTCGCGCTTGGTACCGCGCAACAGCAAACCAACGTTGTCGCCGGCCATACCCTGGTCCAGCAGCTTGCGGAACATTTCCACGCCGGTGCAAGTGGTTTTGACGGTGTCGGTGATGCCGATGATTTCGATTTCTTCGCCGACTTTGACGATACCGCGTTCGATACGACCGGTCACAACGGTGCCGCGACCCGAGATCGAGAACACGTCTTCGACTGGCATCAGGAAGGCGCCATCGACTGCGCGCTCTGGCGTAGGGATGTAGGTATCGAGCGCATCGGCCAGACGCATAACCGCGTCAACGCCCATTTCGCCTTCAACGCCTTCCAGCGCCATACGTGCCGAACCTTTGATGATAGGCACGTCGTCGCCTGGGAAGTCGTATTTCGACAACAGCTCGCGCACTTCCATTTCCACCAGTTCCAGCAACTCGGCGTCGTCGACCAGGTCGCACTTGTTCAGGAACACGATGATGTATGGAACGCCAACTTGGCGGGCCAGCAGGATGTGTTCGCGGGTCTGCGGCATTGGGCCGTCGGCTGCGGAGCACACCAGGATCGCGCCGTCCATCTGCGCTGCGCCGGTGATCATGTTTTTGATGTAATCGGCGTGGCCTGGGCAGTCAACGTGAGCGTAGTGGCGCGCTGCGGTTTCGTACTCGACGTGGGCGGTGTTGATGGTGATACCGCGCGCTTTTTCTTCCGGTGCCGCATCGATCTGGTCGTATGCTTTGGCTTCGCCGCCGAATTTCTTCGCCAGCACGGTTGCGATAGCAGCCGTCAGGGTGGTTTTACCGTGGTCGACGTGACCGATGGTGCCGACGTTGACGTGCGGCTTGGTCCGCTCGAATTTACCTTTTGCCATTTTATTCTTCCTTAGAACAATGATTGATATGTACGGGCTGGAATTCTCGTGAAATCCAGCCCGGAATTGCGTATTACTTCGCTTTCGAGCTGACGATCGCTTCAGTCACATGCTTCGGCGCTTCCGAATAGTGCTTGAATTCCATCGAGTAGGTCGCACGACCCTGGGTTGCCGAACGCAACGAGGTCGAGTAGCCGAACATTTCCGACAATGGCACTTCGGCCTTGATGATCTTGCCGCCACCGCCAGCAATCTCATCCATACCTTGGACCATACCGCGGCGCGACGACAGATCGCCCATCACGGAACCGGCGTAGTCTTCCGGCGTTTCCACCTCGACCGACATCATAGGCTCCAGAATGACTGGCGACGCCTTGCGGCAGCCGTCTTTGAATGCCATCGAAGCGGCCATGCGGAACGCGTTTTCGTTCGAGTCGACGTCATGGTACGAACCGAAGAACAGCGTGACCTTGACGTCAACGACCGGATAACCAGCCATCACGCCCGAGGTCAGCGTGTCGCGCACGCCCTTTTCAACCGCGGGGATGTATTCGCGTGGCACGGTACCGCCCTTGATCGCGTCAACGAATTCGAAACCCTTGCCCGGCTCTTGCGGCTCGATCTTCAGAACCACGTGACCGTATTGACCACGACCACCGGATTGCTTGACGAACTTACCTTCGGACTCTTCGCACACTTTGCGAATCGTTTCGCGGTACGCAACTTGTGGCTTACCGACGGTCGCTTCGACGTTGAATTCACGTTTCATGCGGTCGACGATAATTTCCAGATGCAACTCGCCCATACCACCGATGATGGTCTGGCCCGACTCTTCGTCGGTTTTCACGCGGAACGATGGATCTTCCTGCGCCAGGCGGTTCAGCGCCAAGCCCATTTTTTCCTGGTCGGCCTTGGTCTTAGGCTCAACGGCCTGCGAGATCACCGGCTCAGGGAAGACCATTTTTTCCAGCGTGATGATGGAGCTAGGATCGCACAGCGTTTCGCCGGTGGTCGCGTCTTTCAGACCCACCGCAGCGGCGATGTCGCCGGCGTGCACTTCCTTGATCTCTTCACGTTGGTTCGCGTGCATCTGCAAAATACGGCCAAGACGTTCTTTCTTGTTCTTGATCGGATTGTAGACGGTGTCGCCCGACTTGATGGAGCCCGAGTAGACGCGGAAGAAGATCAACTGGCCGACGAACGGGTCGGTCATGATCTTGAACGCCAGCGCCGAGAACTTCTCGCTGTCGTCGGCTTTACGCGAGGTCGGCTGGTCGTCTTCGTCCATACCTTGCACCGGCTTGATATCCACTGGCGACGGCAGGTATTCAATCACGCCGTCCAACATCGCTTGCACGCCCTTGTTTTTGAACGCGGTGCCGCACATCATCGGGACGATTTCCGAAGCGAGGGTACGGGCGCGCAGAGCGGCCTTGATCTCTTCTTCCGACAGGTCGCCTTCGTCGAGGTACTTGTTCATCAGTTCTTCGGACGCTTCGGCGGCCGCTTCGACCATCTTCTCGCGCCACTCGGCGGCCAGCTCAGCGAGCTCGGCAGGGATTTCGCGGTAGTCGAACTTCATGCCTTGCGACGCGTCGTCCCAGAAGATCGCCTTCATCTTGACCAGATCGACCACGCCCAGGAAGTTCTCTTCGGCGCCGATTGGAATCTGCAGGGGAATCGGGTTGGCCTTCAGGCGTGCGCGCATTTGCTCGTACACTTTGAAGAAGTTCGCGCCGGTGCGGTCCATCTTGTTGACGAAGGCCAGACGTGGCACCTTGTACTTGTTAGCCTGGCGCCAAACCGTTTCCGATTGTGGCTGCACACCGCCGACCGCACAGTACACCATGCAGGCGCCATCCAACACGCGCATCGAGCGTTCAACTTCAATGGTGAAGTCGACGTGGCCCGGGGTGTCGATGATGTTGATGTGGTGCTCAGGGAAATTGTTAGCCATCCCCTTCCAGAAGCAGGTCGTCGCGGCGGAGGTGATCGTGATACCGCGCTCTTGCTCTTGCTCCATCCAGTCCATGGTGGCGGCGCCATCATGCACTTCGCCAATCTTGTGGTTCACGCCGGTGTAGAACAATACGCGCTCGGTCGTCGTCGTCTTACCAGCGTCGATGTGAGCGGAAATACCGATATTGCGATAGCGCTCAATGGGGGTCTTGCGGGCCATAATTAATCCTAAATGAATGGACAAAACCGGGCTGCATTTTTTTGCAAAAATGAGCCCGGCCTCGAACAACAGATACCTGACAGCCCCCTTAACGGGAGCTGGCTTTTATTAGAAGCGGAAATGCGAGAACGCTTTGTTCGCTTCAGCCATACGATGGACTTCATCGCGTTTTTTCATGGCGCCGCCGCGGCTTTCAGCCGCTTCCATCAGCTCACCGCCGAGGCGTTGTGGCATGGATTTTTCGCTGCGCTTGTTCGCGGCTTCACGCAACCAACGCATCGACAGGGCCATACGGCGGACTGGGCGAACTTCGACCGGCACCTGGTAGTTTGCACCACCGACGCGACGGGATTTCACCTCAACCAAGGGCTTGGCGTTGTTGATGGCGGTAGCGAACACTTCGAGCGGATCCTTGCCCGATTTTGCTTTGATGTGCTCGAAAGCACCGTAGATGATGTTTTCTGCGACCGATTTTTTACCGGACAACATCAAAACGTTGACGAACTTAGCGACATCAGTGTTGCCGAATTTTGGATCTGGCAAAATTTCGCGCTTGGGTACTTCACGACGACGTGGCATATCAATTCCTTTCAATCTTCAGTTGAGCGCGCGCAGTATTGGCACACTCGCGGACGACCATCATAGCCTTCCACTTACTCGACCAGATGCGGTCGACTACATTCACTTAGCTAGTTACCACTCAGCGAAACTTGGGGTATTACTTCTTACCGGCCTTAGCCTTTTTGGTACCGTATTTCGAACGCGATTGCTTACGGTCCTTCACGCCTTGGGTATCCAGGGCGCCGCGAACCATATGGTAACGCACACCCGGCAAATCCTTAACGCGGCCACCGCGCAACAGCACAACACTATGCTCTTGCAGGTTATGGCCTTCACCGCCGATGTACGAAATGACTTCGAAACCGTTGGTCAAGCGAACTTTGGCGACTTTACGCAGAGCCGAGTTTGGCTTCTTTGGAGTCGTTGTGTAAACACGGGTGCAAACACCACGTTTTTGCGGGCTGTTTTCCAGCGCCGGCGATTTGCTCTTGACGCGTACGGAAACACGCGGCTGGCGAATCAATTGATTGATGGTTGGCATCGTTATAAATCCAACAAAATTACCACGATTGATAACCCGGGCTAGTGCCCGGGGACTAAAACCTAGTCCCGGTTTGCGCTGACAGCGGAGGCAACTACAGCCACTCGCTAAGGAGGGGCAACGACTGCGTATACGATGTGCAGAATAAATTCGAGAACTCGCGAGTATAGACCCCGCATTACGCAAGGTCAACCAGTTTACCGCTTTCGCTGCATAAATTTTCAGCAGAAACGCCCGCGCCGGCGCCGCCGTTTCGCGTTTTTTGCAACGCCGCGCCCCGCCCCGCCGGTAAAAGGCCGGATAATGGCGGACATTTTTTGATTCCGCTTCCTATGCCCACGCTGCTGCGCCCCGCCCCCCTGTTCGTCCTCCTGAGCTACCTGTTGCTGTCGGCGGTGCCGTTCGTGCCTTACTTATTAGGCAAAGGCATCGAGCGGCCCTGGCAGATGCTGGGTATCGAGGCGATCGCCTGGGTGGCGGCCTGGGCCGTGTTCAAGCGCCCGGCCTGGTTCCACTGGCTGCTGCTGCCGGCCTTCCTGGCCGTGCCGACCGAGCTGTACCTGTTCGTCTTCTACGGCCAGGGCATCTCCACCCACCACCTCGGCATCATCGCCGAGACCAGCCCGAAGGAGTCGCTCGAGTTCCTCGGCCAGAAAGCCTGGCTGATGCTGGCCGTGATGGTCGGCGTCATCGCCTGGTGGTTGCTGAGCTGGCGCGCGGCGCGCCAGACCGGCGCGCTGGACTGGGACGACGGCTCGCGCTGGGTGGCGCTGGGCGCGATCGCCCTGGCCGCCTGCGTGTGGGGCTACGGCCATGAATTCGGCATCCGCGGCAAGGCCGCGGCCGCGTCCAACACCACCGCTATAGCGGCATCCGCGTCGGCGTCCAAACCGGGCGCCAGCGTGGTGGCCTCCGGCTTCGGCGACGACGCCGACGACGACGAAGAGGAGGAGGAGGACAGCGCCGCCAGCGCCAGCGCACCCGGCGCCAGCGTGGCGCCGGCCCACCACACCGCGCTGCGCTGGCCGCGCCTGCCGCACTGGGCCAAGCTGCCGCTGCACTTCGACGCCTTCAGCAAGTCCTGGCCGTTCGGCCTGGTGGCGCGCGGCCTCGACTTCTACAACGAGCGCGCCTACCTGTCGCGGCTGGGCGAAAAAAGCAGCAAGTTCAGCTTCAGCGCGCGCCAGGCCACGCCCGGCCTGGCGCCGGAGGTGGTCGTCATGGTCATCGGCGAATCGTCGCGCTACGACCGCTGGAGCTTGAACGGCTACGAGCGCGACACCAACCCGCTGCTGAGCCAGGAGGGCAACCTGGTAACGCTGCCCGACGTCATCACCTCGGTCTCGGCGACGCGCCTGTCGGTGCCGGTCATCATCTCGCGCAAGCCGGCCACGCAAAGCCTGAAGGACGGCTTCTCGGAAAAGTCCTTCCTGACCGCGTACAAGGAAGCCGGCTTCAAAACCTACTGGCTGTCGAACCAGATCTCCTTCGGCCAGTTCGACACGCCGGTGTCGGTGTTCGCCAAGGAGGCCGACGTGATCCAGTTCCTCAACCTGGGCGGCTTCACCAACAGCTCCAACTTCGACCAGATCCTGTTCGACCCGCTGAAAAACGCGCTGGCCGACCCGGCGCCGAAAAAGCTGATCGTGCTGCACTCGCTGGGCAGCCACTGGAATTACAGCCAGCGCTACCCGAAGCAGTTCGACAAATGGCAGCCCTCGCTGTTCGGCGTCGACAAGCCGGTCTACAGCGACACCAAGATCAAGGTCCAGCTCAACAACAGCTACGACAGCTCCATCCTGTATACCGACTGGTTCCTGTCCCAGGTCATCGGCACGCTCAAGCAAGGCGGCCAACTGGCGTCGCTGATGTACGTCGCCGACCACGGCCAGACCCTGTACGACGGCACCTGCAACCTGGCCTTCCACGGCCACAACACGCAGTTCGAATTCCACGTGCCGGCCTTCGTCTGGTACTCCGACCCGTACCGCGAACGCTACCCGGACAAGGTGGCGCAGCTGCTGCGCCACCGCAAGGCGCGCCTGGCCACGGAAAACGTCTTCCACACCCTGCTCGACATGGGCGACATCCGCTATGCCGGCGAGCGGCTCGAATGGAGTTTCCTGAACCAGCAGTTCAAGCAGCACAAGCGCTACGTCGACAGCTACGGCTGGACCAACTACGACAACGCCATCATTAAGGGCGACTGCCGCGAGGTGATCGACAAGAACAAGCCGATGAAGCAGGAAAAATAGGCCGCCGTGCAGTTAAGCGGCTGCGGCGTTGAACTAAGCAAACCACCGGCGCAAGCCGAACGCAGCGGCCACCTGGAGCGCTTCATCCTCGGCTACGCCCGCCTCGCCAAGCTGCCGGCGCCGCGCCCCGAAGCCCGCACCGCGCTGGCAAACCAGGCCGGCGGCGGCCTCACGGCATCGCGGATACTGCCCGTATTGATGTAGGTCGATACATGGCGAAATTATATTTTTTGTGTCGGCATTACAACAAAAAAAGGAAATAATCACTTTTACCAAATGGCTCAGCCCGCATATTAGACGCCGTCTATCCGTTCCCGGAATTTCATTTATAAATATCGTATTGACAAGTAAGTTACATAAAGATAATGTACGTAAACCGTTCAGCAAGTGAGCGGTGGACTCACCATGCAGACTCATCGTTACTTTCTGATAACTTGAAAAATTGGATAACAACATGAAAATCAAAGCCCTCCTTCTTGCCGCCATGCTCGCCGTGTCCACCGGCAGCGCGCTGGCAGCAAACTATGCGGTCAATCTGACCCAGACGACGACGAACCACTGGTCCGCCGCCTTCGCCAGCACACCGGTCACCGGCAACGGCGGCTTCGCCGACACCTTCACCTTCAGCCCGGCGGTGCCGAACAGCACGGCGTCGAGCTACTTCTTCAATTTCGCGCTGGACGGCATGGGCCAATTCAACCCCAACTTCCTGATTATGTTCACCGGCGCGGACCTGAACGGCAACCCCTTCACGCTGTTCAACACGCCGCCGTTTACGCAGGCCTCCGTGTACATCCCGAACGTCGCCGGCCAGCTGGTCATGAACGTCAGCGGCGTCTCCAACGGCGGCAGCTACAGCGGTATCCTGAACGTCGTCACGGCAGTGCCGGAACCAGCCACCTACGGCATGATGCTGGGTGGCCTGGCGCTGGTGGGCTTCATGGCGCGCCGCCGCAAACAGGCCTGAGCGGGCCGCACCCGGTGCCGGGTGCCCGCCCGGCACACTTAAAGAGACGCTGCGGCGTCTTTTTTTCCGCCCGCCGCCGCGCGCCAGGCGCGCGCCAGCTGCTACACTTGGCGCCATCCGACACCGAGCACCGCCATGACCCCAAGCATCCCCCCCGCCCGTTACGGCGCCACCGCCTTCGCCTATCCCGGCCACCCGCCGGCCACCGTCACCGAAGAGCGCGGCGTGCGCTACCTGCACCTGGGCACGCCCTGGGTACAGGGCGCGATGCGCCTGGCCAAACCCGACGCCATCGAACTCGACTACGTGCAGATGATGATGATGTGGACGCTGTTCACGCCGCAGCCGCGCCACATCGTCCAGCTCGGCCTGGGCAGCGCCGCGCTGACCAAGTTCTGCTACCACCGCTTCCCCGGGGCGCGCGTCAGCGCGGTCGAACTGAACCCGAACGTGATCGCCATCTGCGCCGCCCAGTTCGCCCTGCCGGACAACGACGCCCGCCTCGACGTGCGCGAAATGAACGCCCTCGACTTCGTGCTCGACGGCGCCAACCACGCCAGCGTCGACGTGCTGCAAGTGGACCTGTACGACGAGCAGGCGCGCGGCCCGGTGCTCGACACGCCGGCGTTCTACCAGGGCTGCTTCGACTGCCTGGCCGAGGACGGCGTCATGGTCACCAACGTCTTCGGCGACATCGCCAACTACGACAAAAACCTGCAGGCGATGGGGCTGGTGTTCGACGCCGTGGTCTGGGTGCCCGAGGTGAACGACGAGAACATCGTCGTGCTGGCCTTCAAGAACGCCCCGGCGCTCGACTTCAGCGTGCTGTACGAGCGCGCCGGCGCCATCAAGAGCCGCCTTAACCTGCCGGCCAAGTCCTGGGTCAACGGCTTGAAGGGCTGGATGCTGGACCAGCAATGACGGCGGCGCGCACCAGCGCGGCCAGTTCCGCCACCGCCGCGTCGACGCGCTCGACCGGCACCTGCGCGTAGCCGAGCATGAAACCGTTCCAGCCCGCCCCGGCGGCGCAGGCGTGGGCGCCGAGCGCCGGCGCGACGATGCCCAGACTGGCCGCCTGCGCGCTCAGCGCGATGTCGTCGAGCCCCGCGCCGTGCAGGCGCAGCGCCAGGTGCATGCCGGCCGAGCCGCCGTGCACCGTGGCCAGCGCGCCGAAGTGGCGCAGCAGCGCCGCCACCAACGCGTCGCGGCGCTGCCGATACAGCCGGCGCATGCGCCGCAGGTGCAACGCGAACTGGCCGCTGCGCAGGAACTCTGCCAGCGCCAGCTGCTCGGCGACGCGGCCGCGCGCGGCGCTCTGCGCCAGCAGCGCCGCGAAGCCCGGCGCCAGCGCCGCCGGCACCACGATAAAGCCGATCCGCAGCGCCGGGAACATGGTCTTGCTGAAGGTGCCCAGGTACAGCACCGGCGCGTCCGCCACCAGCCCCTGCATGGCCGGCAGCGGCGGGCCGTCGTGGCGGAACTCGCTGTCGTAGTCGTCCTCGATGATCAGCGCGCCGGCCGCGCGCGCGTTGTCGATCAGCGCCAGCCGGCGCGCCAGGCTGAGCACGCCGCCGGTCGGATACTGGTGCGACGGCGTCGTGTAGATCAGCCGCGGCGGACGGCGGCGCCAGTCGTGCGGCGTCGGCGCGATGCCGTCGTCGTCAACGCCAATGCCGGCGATGGCCAGGCCGGCGCCGCGGCAAGCCGCCAGCGCGCCGCCGTAGCCGGGGTTTTCCAGCCAGGCCAGCTCGCCCTCGTCGGCGAAGCTGCGCGCGCACAAATCCAGACTGCTCTGGGTGCCGTCGGTGATGAATACCTGGGCGGCGTCGCAGACCACGCCGCGGGCGGCGCCCAGGTGCCCGGCGATGGCCGCGCGCAGCGGCGCCTCGCCGGCCGGGTCGCCGTAGTTGAGGCGCTCGGCCGGCAGCGCGCGCCAGGCCCGCTCCAGCATGCGCCGCCACAAGGCCAGCGGAAACGCCGCCAGCGCCGGCACGCCCGGCACGAAGGCGCAGTCCAGGTTTTCCTGCGGCGTCACTTGGCGCAGCGCCCGCGCGCGCCGCGCCAGGCCGGCCTGCGGCGCGGCGGCGCCGTCCGGCGGCCGCGCCGGCGGCGCTTGGGCCGGCAGCGTGCTGACCACGGTGCCGCGCCGGTCGCAGACCACGTAGCCCTCGCTGGCCAACTGCTCGTAGGCGTACAGCACGCTGTTGCGCGCCACGCCCAACTCGGCCGCCAGCACCCGCGTGGCGACCAGGCGCGTGCCGGCCCCCAGCTGGCCGGCGCGGATCGCCGCGCGCAGGCATTCGTGCAGCAGGCGCTGGCGCGACCAGCCGCGGCCGCCGTGTTGCCGCTCGCACGCCGCCATCAGCAAGGCGTATTCCATGGCCCTTCCCTTTCGTCTTTTTATTCCCAGTCCTGGCCCTAAAAAATACCCCATCTCTGGACCTTACGACGGAACCAGCAAGCGATTATATTGCGGTTTTCCCTTTCCGGAGCCACGCATGCCCGATTCCTCCGCCGCACCGAGCCTGCGCACGCGCGTGCGCCGCATGGCCGAACTGGCCGACTACGACGCCACCACGCTGTACGCCATCATCGACGCCGCCTACCTGTGCCACATCGCCTTCCACGACGCCGGCGGTGCGCACTGTATCCCCACCGCCTGCTGGCGCGACGGCGGCCACCTGTACATCCACGGCTCGAACGGCAGCCGCCTGCTGAAGCGTCTAACCGAGGCCGACAGCTGCGTCGCCATCACCCACCTCGACGGCCTGGTACTGGCGCGCTCCGCCTTCAACCACGCGATGAACTACCGCTCGGCAATGATCTACGGCCGCTTTGAAAAGGTCGCCGGCGCCGCCGCCAAGCAAGCCGCGCTGGCGGCGCTGATGGACAAGCTGGCGCCGGGCCGCCAGGCCGAAGTGCGCGCCGGCAGCGCCAAGGAAATGGCCGCGACCAGCGTGCTGCGCATCGCGCTCAACGAGGCGGCCGCGAAGGTGCGCAGCGGCGCGCCGCGGGACGACGCCGACGACATGGCGCTGCCGGTCTGGGCCGGCGTGCTGCCCTTCGCCCAGCGCCGCACCGCGCCGCTGGCCGACGCCGGCGCCGGCGCGCTTGCGCCCGGCTACGTGCGCGACTGGTGCCAGGAGTAAGCGCAACGCCAACCCGCTCGACAAGGCCGACCACCAGGGCGGCGTCTGGGCGCTGGCGCCGACCTACGCCAACAAGGACGCCGGCCGGGCCGGCTACCAGGCGATCGGCGAGAGCGACCGCACGACCTTGAAATTCGTCAAACCGCAGTAATCCGCGACAGGCGGCCGGTGCAGCGCCGGCTGTGGCTGGCGGCCGGCAAAATGGCGCGCCGGCACGCCGCTGGGGCATGCTTTGGTGTAATCTTGGTGGCACCGTCCATATTACACTGGGAAATATCCGTGCCAATACGGCATTCGTCTTCACCGCGACGCGCCGGCCCCGCCCAGTTGGCGCTGGCGCTGCCGGCGGCCATCGCGCAAGACCGGCGCCAGGGCCGCGACACCGGTTTCGCCACCTACGCCGAGACCGACGACAACCATTACCTTGCGGCGTTCACTGCCATCCCCGGCGCCGCCTGGTTCGTCGCCAGCACTATCCCGGCCAAGCAGGCGCTGGCCGAGGCGCAGTCGGTGCGCGACAAGATCATCCTGACCGGCCTGTTGTGCTTGGTGCTGCCGGTGGCGCGGCAAAGCATTTTTAACCAACAAGGCAAGCGATGAAAATGAAAAAACTGGTTGGCCTTGCGCTGGCCGCCGGCGGCGTCGCCGCCTTGGTATCGGCGTCGTTCGTGGCCGGCGCGGTCTTGCTGGTGGTTGGCATGGCCTGCCTGCTGGCGGCGCCGGGCCGGGGCGCCGCGCCGGGCGATTCCGGCGGCGACGGCGGCGTCGCCGGGAGCGGCGGCGACAGCTCATCCGGCGACAGCGCAAGCGACGGCTGCGGCGCCGGCTCGGACGGCGGCTCGGACGGCGGCGGTTGCGGCGGCGGCGACGGCGGCGACTAGCCCCCCCCGCCTAGCGCCTATTGCTGGGCTTTTTTCGCCTTCACCGGCGTAAACGCCAGGTCGGCGAAGTCGTAGCTGAAATCGGTCTCCGCCGATACCGGCGCCATTTTCATGCGCTCGATGCTGCCGTCGGGATTGAGGGCGAACGTGACATAGGCGTCGGCGTTGAAGTTGCGCTCCTTCCAGCGCACGATGAAGGTGTCGTGCTGCCAGTGCTCCAGCTCGCCGACCAGGTCGGGCGTGCGCGAAAAACTCAGCAGATGCTTGCCGCCGTCGTGGCGGATGGTCGCCGCGCCGTACCACGCGTCCTGGTATTCGCCGTCATAGGCGGCCGGCGGCAGCGACGGCCGCGACTTGGCGGCGCGCGCGGCGGCGGCCTTGCCCTGCTTGTGCGCGTCCTCCGCGTGGCCGGCGCGCTCGGCCGCGCCGATCAGGCCGATCCAATCGCTCGGCGCCACGCCCAGGTAATGGTCGAGGATGCGCCACTGCAGCGAGCGCATCGCCGCGCCGCTCTCGGCGTTGGTCAAGATCGCCACGCCCAGCTTCGCCTCCGGCACCATCACTACCTGCGAGAAGAAGCCCTGCAGCGCGCCGCCGTGCTGGGCCAGCTTCATGCCCTTGTAATCGCGCAGGTTGAAGCCCAGGCCGTAGGCGTTGAAATTGGGCGTCAGCGCTTCCAGGCCCGGCTTCGGCTCGGCGATTTTCATCGGCGTCTGCGCGGTCCACATTTCGCGGCCCTGCGCCGCGCTGAACAGGCGCGCCCGCGGCTCGGCGCCGGCGCCGATCCGACCGCCGTCGAGCAGCGCCGCCATCCATTTCGCCAGGTCCTCGGCGTTGCTGTTGATGCCGACCGCGCCGACCGCGTTCGGCACCGGCATCGACTTCACCGCGGCGATCCGGCCGTTGATCTTGCTGTGCGCGCCGGCCAGGTTCGGGTTGCCGGCGTTGTCGTCCAGGCTGGTGGTGGTGGCGTGCATGCCCAGCGGCGCCAGGATGCGCTCGCGGATCGCCGCGCCCCAGGGCTTGCCGGCCTTCTCGGCGATGATCTTGCCGGCCACGATATACAGCAAATTATCGTAGGCGTAGCTGTTGCGGAAACTGCTCGCCGGGCGGATGTAGCGCAGCTTCTCGATGATCTCGTCGGTTGAAAAACTGCTGGTCGGCCACCACAGCAAATCGCCGGCGCCCAAGCCCAGGCCGCTGCGGTGGGTCAGCAAATCGCGCACCGTGATGGCGTTGCTCACATACGCGTCGTACATCTGGAAGCCCGGCAAATGCTTGGTGACGGGATCGTCCCAGGCCAGCCTGCCCTCGTCGACCAGCATCGCCAGCGCGGCGGCCGTGAACGCCTTCGAATTCGACGCCACCTCGAACAGCGTCTGGGCGTCGACGGCGGCCGGCTGGCCCAGCTTGCGCACGCCGAAGCCCCTGGCGACGAGCACCTTGCCGTCCTTGACGACGGCGATGGCGATACCGGGCACCTCGAAAGCCTTCAAGACGCTGGCGACGTCGGCGTCGAGGTCGAAGGCCGGCGCCGGCGCGGCGGCGGCGGCAACGGCGGCGGCGCTTGGCTGCGCGGCGGGGCGTGAGGGCAACTGCTTGTCTTTGGGTAACCGCCATCACACGGAAGCGGAAAGGGAGTCCGACGCACACGCATCGCAAGGCTCCCAGAGGGGTA
>NZ_JBJXIB010000137.1:0-15329 GCF_046115965.1 Janthinobacterium sp. CG_23.3
TCCTTGGCGGCGGCGGCCGAGCGCTGCGCCAGGTTGCGCACCTCGGCGGCGACCACCGCGAAGCCGCGGCCCTGCTCGCCGGCGCGCGCCGCCTCCACCGCGGCGTTCAGCGCCAGGATATTGGTCTGGAAGGCGATGCCGTCGATGACGCCAATGATGTCGGCGATCTTGCGCGCCGATTCATTGATCGAGCCCATCGTGCGCACCACCTGCGCCACCACGGCGCCGCCCCGCACCGCCACGCCGGAGGCCGACAGCGCCAGCTGGTTGGCGCGCCGCGCGCTGTCGCTGTTCTGCTTGACGGTGGAGGTCAGCTCCTCCATCGACGAGGCGGTCCGCTCGAGCGAACTGGCCTGCTGCTCGGTGCGCGAGGACAGGTCCAGGTTGCCCGCCGCGATTTCGGTCGAGGCGCAGGCGATGGTGTCGGTCGTCAGGCGGATGGCGCCGACGGTGCCGGCCAGATTGTCCTGCATGGCCTGCATCGCGCACAGCAGGCTGCGGCTGTCGCCGGGGCGCAGCGCGATCGGCACGCTCAGATCGCCGCCGGCGATGCGCTGGACGATATGCATCGCGTCCTCCGGCTCGCCGCCCAACTGCCGATAGATATTGCGGATCAACACATAAGCGAGCAAGACCGCCGCCAGCGCGCCCGCCGCAACCGCCGCCAGCATCAGCGCGCGTATCGTCGCGTAGCGCGCCAGCGCCGCGCGGTACTCGCTGCCGGCGACGTCGAGCTGCAACTGGCGCAGCGCGTCGATGCCGCTGCGAACCGGCAACGCCAACTGCTCGAGTTTCTTCTGCGACTGCCTGGCGGCGTCGACATTGGCCGCGCGCAGCGCCGCCACCGCCGGCAACAGCGCCCCGCGCAGCATGACGCCGCGGTCCAGCGCGAACTGGTCGGCCAGGCGCTTTTCCTCGACCGTCAGCGCGGTCGTCCTATACGCGCCCCACGCCTTGCCGATCTCCGCCGCGTTCTTGTCGACCAACTGCGCGCCGCCGTCGATCTTGCCGGCGACCGGGTCGAGCAGCATCTCGGCCAGGGCCAGCCGGTTACTCACCAGTAAGCGGTCGATGCGCGAAATCTGCTCAAGCGCGATGGTGCGGTCCTGGTACACCGTTTCGAGCCCCGCGTTGGCCTTGCCGATGCCATACAAGCCGAGCAGACCGATGCCAACCGACAGCAGAAAAAGCATACCGATCACGGCGCCCAGCCGCGCCTTGAGTGTCATTTTCATGTTTCGCCTTTGGGATAAAACGTGTGGTGAACGACTCGCTTGCAGCGACGCAACTTGTCCACATCGTGGCCCGGCATTGATTTACGGATATGGATCAAGATCAACAAGTGGCCCCGCGCAACGCAACACTCCCCGGGGTTGTAGGGACGATTGGCGGCAAGCGGGCAAAAAAAAAGCCGTCCAACTCGACGTTGGACGGCATGGCGCGGGGCGCCGCGGCTTAGGGCTTGACGTGCGTCAGCGCGTACGTCAGGTGCTGCCACCAGTTCTGCCGCGATTGGATGTTCGCCAGGCATTTGGCGTCGACCTCGCCTTTGAAGACCGGGTCGGCGCAGGCGCGCGTGATCAGCGCGTTACGCTGGTTCTCGGCGTTGATCACGGCCAGCGACAGCCAGACGATCAGGCCCAGCGTCAACGCCAGCAATGTCCATGGAAGCTGTTTCATCGCACGCGCTTCCGCTTATTTCTTCACCGGCTTGGCGGCAACATCGGCGGCGCCCTTGCCGCTTTCCCGCAGCGCCTTCGCTACCAGCGCGTCCAGCACCTGGATCGTCGCTTGCTGCGATTGCGCCTCGGTCTGGCCCGGACGCCCGGCCATCGACGGCGAGGTGACGAAACGGCCGTCGATGACGATGCTCGGCGCGCTGGTCAGTTTGAAGGTGTTGATTTGCGACACGCCGCGCTTCATCTTGGTTTGCACCGCGAAGGAGTTGAAGAATTCGAGGTATTGGGCCTTGTCGACGCCGTTCTGGGCGATGAAGGCGGTCAGCGCCTCGTCCTTGTTCAAGCGGTTGCGCTCGACATGGATCGCGCGGAAGATCTTGTCGTGCAGCAGCTCAAGCTTGCCCATCGCCTCCAGCGTCACGTAGGCGTGCGCCTGCGGGTCTTGCGGGCCGGAGAACGCCATGTGCACGCGTCGGAAGGCGATCTTGTCGCCCTGTTTTTTGACCCATTCGCTCATCAACGGCTCCAGCGCGTAGCAATGCGGGCAGGAATACATGAAAAACTCGATCACCTCGATTTTTTTGCCGGTGTCCGGGCGGTTCATCGATTCGAGCGTGGTGTAGTCGACGCCGTTTTTCGGCTCGGCCGCGAAAGCGCCGGAGGTGGAGGCCATCAAAGTGACGGCGGCGAGCAAGAGACGCAGAAAACGCATAACAATCCTTCATCGTAAGAGTAGCGAACGGGGCGAGATTACCACTTTTTCCTCCGTCCGTTCGGGGCGGGTGGCGAAAAAAGCCCTCTCCGCGGGCAAATTAAGCCCGCCTTAAGGGCTGCGGGTCCGCTATCGCGCGATTGATAATCGATCAAGCGATGCCTATAGTGGAGACATCGCAGGCTGCGTCCGAGCAGCCATGCCCAACCTGGAGTACGCGATGACCGAAACCCTGCTTGCCACCTATTTCCTGTCCCACGGCGGCGGCCCGTGGCCGTACATGCTGGACCAGTACGGCGGCCGCTACGACAAGCTGCAGGCGTCGCTGCAAGACATTCCGCGCCAGCTCGGCGCGCCGCCGCGGGCCATCCTGGTCGTCACCGCGCACTGGGAGGGGCCGCAGTTTTTGGTCTCGTCGGGGGCGCAGCCGGGCATGATTTACGACTACTCGGGTTTTCCAGCGCACACCTACGAGGTGCAGTACCCGGCCCCGGGCGAACCGGCGCTGGCGGCGCGCGTCAAGGCCCTGCTCGACGGCGCCGGCCAGCCGGCCAGCCTGGACGACCGGCGCGGCTTCGACCACGGCACCTTCAGCCTGCTGTATCCGATCTATCCGCAGGCCGGGGTGCCGGTGGTGCAGCTTTCGCTCAAGCACGGCTACGACGCGCTGACCCACGTGCGGGCCGGGCGCGCGCTGGCGCCGCTGCGGCGCGAGGGCGTGCTGATCGTCGGCAGCGGCCTGAGTTACCACAACCTGCGCCAGTTCGGCGCCGGCGGCGGCCACGCCTCGCACCAGTTCGACGCCTGGCTGCGCCAAACCATGGCGCTGGCGCCGGCCGAGCGCCTGGCGCAGCTGCTGAATTGGTCGGAGGCGCCGGCGGCGCGACAAGCCCATCCGTACGAAGACCACCTGCTGCCGCTAATGGTGGCGCTGGGCGCGGCCGAGCAGGAGGCTGCCGCCACAGTGTACCACGAGGATGAGTTCTTCGGTGCGCTGGCGGTGTCGAGCTTTCGCTTCGGCCAGGCGGCCGCGCCGGATGAGGCGGATGAGGCGGTGGATGGGTGAGTGCCGCCGAACAGCGTTAAGTTGGCCAGGTTTTGTAGGTCGGATTACGCTACGCGAATCCGACCTACGACACCCCTCTTTGCCGGTGCTTGTTTGAGGCGTCGCCGTCGTTTAGCTCAGGTGCCGCGGCGGCCGCTGGCGGCGGCCTTGGCTTTGGCGGCGGCCGCGGCGGCGGCCTTGGCGGCTTTTTCCTCCATTTCGGCGGCGTGCTCGGCCAGCAGTACGGCGCGCGTCTCCGGCGTCTCCAGCGAGATGCGCCCGAGGATGCCGCTGCGGTAGTCCAGCAGCAGCGTGTGCGAGGCCTTCTCGAAGTCGAAGTCGCCACCCTTCTGGCGGTAGCCGCGGCGCGCCGCGATGCCTTCGACGACGGCGATGGCGTCCAGCTCCTCGGTCTTGAAGCCGTAGCGCGCGGTCAGCAGCGCCGGGTAGCGCTTGAGCAGCTCCTCGGCCAGGAATACCGCCACCTCCTCCTCGATCAGCGCGTTCGAACCGATGGCGTGGCTGGCCGCCAGCATCAGGCCGTCGCTTGGAATGGCGATCTTCGGCCACAGCATGCCGGGCGTGTCGGTCAGGATGGTGTTCTTGTCGAGGTAGAGCTTCTGCTGCATCTTGGTCACGGCCGGCTCGTCGCCGACCTTGGCCACGCGCTTTTTCAGCAGCGCGTTCATCAGCGTCGATTTACCGACGTTGGGGATGCCCATGATCATGATGCGCAGCGGCTTGGTCGGCACGCCGCGGTGCGGCGCCAGCGACTTGGCCAGATCGGGGATGCGCGCGACCTCGCCCGGCTTCTTGGTCGTCATCGCGTACGCCGTCACGCCTTCCTGCGCGTTGTAATACGCGACCCAGGCGGCGGTGGCGGCCGGATCGGCCAAATCGGTCTTGTTGAGGATTTTCAGGCAGGGCCGCTGGCGGAACAGGCGCAGCTCCTCGACCATCGGGTTGCAGCTGGCCTCGGGCAGCCGGGCATCGACCACTTCAATCACCAGGTCGGTGTTTTCCATCGACTCCGCCGCCTTCTTGCGGGCGGCGTTCATATGTCCG
This sequence comes from Janthinobacterium sp. CG_23.3, assembly GCF_046115965.1. Classification (NCBI taxonomy): domain Bacteria; kingdom Pseudomonadati; phylum Pseudomonadota; class Betaproteobacteria; order Burkholderiales; family Oxalobacteraceae; genus Janthinobacterium; species Janthinobacterium sp. CG_23.3. The sequence goes on from NZ_JBJXIB010000137.1 coordinate 4,502, forward strand.
GGGTACCATTGTATCGCCATGCTATTACCTTCAAAATCGTTCGGTCAATCCGCTATTTTACGTGGTTGGCGCGGCCGCGTCCGACTTTCCTGGGCAGCCCGCGGACAAGATTGAGGAAATGCTCATGCGCGCTTGGACTGTCGCATGCCCGGCGCCTTGGCAGCTAGTCCAGCTCGGCCAGCGCGCGCACGTGCGCGGCCACGCTGCGCCCCAGCGCCGACAGGTTGTAGCCGCCTTCGAGGCAGCTGACGATGCGGCCCTTGGCGTAGAGCTTGGCCAGCGCCATCATCTGCCGCGTGATCCAGGCGTAGTCGGCCTCGACCAACCCCATGCCGCCGATGTCGTCCTCGCGGTGGGCGTCGAAGCCGGCCGAGATGAACAGCATCTGCGGCCGGTGCCGGTGCAGCGCCGGCAGCCAGTGCTCCAGCACCAGCTGGCGCACCACGTCGCCCTTCGCGCGCGCCGGCACCGGCACGTTGACGCAGTTGTCGGTGTAGGGCTCGACCGCGCTGAACGGATAGAACGGGTGCTGGAAAAAACTCGTCATCAATACCCGCGGGTCGTTGGCGAACGCCTCGGCGGTGCCGTTGCCGTGGTGGACGTCGAAATCAATGATGGCGACCCGCTCCAGCCCGCGCGCGTCGAGCGCGTGGCGCGCCGCGACCGCGACGTTATTGAACAGGCAAAAACCCATCGGCTCGCAAGGGCGGGCGTGGTGGCCGGGCGGGCGGGTCGCGCAAAACGCGTTGTCGAGTTCGCCGTCGATGACGGCGTCGGTGGCCGCCACCGCCGCGCCGGCCGCGCGCAGCGCCGCGTTCCAGCTGTGCGCGTTGAGCAGGGTGTCGCCGTCGAGCGGGTAGTACGCGCCGGCGGCGGGGACGTTGTCGCGCACCAGCGCGATGGCCTTGCGGCTGTGCACCCGCTCGATGTCGGCCAGCTGCGCCAGCGGCGCCTCGCGGTGCTCCAGCAGGTCGTGGATGTGGGCCAGGATCAGTTGGTCGCTGATGGCCTGCAGGCGCGCGGGCGACTCGGGGTGCCAGTCGCCCATTTCGTGGCGCTGGCAATCGGTATGGCTGTAAATGGCTGTGCTCATGTCTCGTTTTCTGTACCGCTACGATCACGTCAAGATCATTCTTGCCCCCATTGCGCCGTTCTCGCATAGAATCATTGGCAAGCGTGATGAGACGCATAAAATGTGTTTATATCGATAATCTACCACGCGCCCGGCGTTTCGCGCTTCGACAGTCCCGCATTGGCGCCGGCGCCGGCGTTTTCACGGAAGATATTCATGTTCACAAAAATGCACGCGGTGGCGCGCCAGGTCGGCCAGATCGTCGTCGGCAAGGACTTGCAGGTGCGCCAGGCGCTGACCTGCCTGCTGGCCGGCGGCCATTTGCTGATCGAGGACGTGCCCGGGGTCGGCAAGACCACGCTGGCGCACGCGCTGGCCATTTCGCTGGGCCTGCAATTCAACCGCATCCAGTTCACCAGCGACCTGCTGCCGGCCGACGTCGCCGGCATCTCCATCTACGAGCGCGAAAAGAACAGCTTCGTGTTCCACCCGGGGCCGATCTTCACCCAGGTGCTGCTGGCCGACGAGATCAACCGCGCCACGCCGAAGACCCAGTCCGGCCTGCTCGAGGCGATGGAGGAGCGCCAGGTCAGCGCCGACGGCGTCACGCGCGCGCTGCCGGAGCCGTTCTTCGTCATCGCCACGCAAAACCCGGCGCACCAGGTCGGCACCTTCCCGCTGCCGGAGTCGCAGCTGGACCGTTTTTTGATGTGCCTGTCGCTGGGTTATCCGGACCCGGCCGCCGAGCGCGCGCTGCTGCTGGGCGAAGACCGCCGCAGCATGCTCAAGACGCTGCCGGCGGCGATGACGCCGGCCGAGCTGGGCGTGGCGCAGCGCGCGCTGCGGGCGATCCACACCTCGGCCGCGCTGGTCGACTACGTGCAGGCGCTGGCGCAGGCCTCGCGCCAGAACGGCGCCTTCGCCGAGGGGCTCAGCCCGCGCGCGGCGATCGCCCTGCTGCAGGCGGCGCGCGCCTGGGCCGCGCTGGAGGGGCGCGACCACGTGATACCGGAGGACGTGCAGGCGGTGCTGGTGCCGGTCTGCGCACACCGCTTGCGTCCGCTGAAGTCGGCGCACGGCATCGCCCTGGCCAGCCGCGACCTGGTGCTGCAGTTGCAACAAGCGGTGCCGGTGTAGCGCATGCGGGCCGCCAGCGCCACGCTGAAGCGGCGCCTGCGCGCGCTGCTCGACCGGCGCCTGTTCCAGCTGCGCGACAGCGAACCGGGCGAGGTGTTCCTGAGCCAGCGCCGGGTCTTCATCGTGCCCAGCCGGGCCGGGCTGGCCTTCGCCGCCCTGCTACTGCTGCTGTTCATCGGCGCCATCAACTACCAGCTCGGGCTGGGCTTCGCGCTGACCTTTTTCAGCGCCGCCTGCGCCGTCGTCGACATGGTCCTGACGGCGCACAACCTGGCGCTGCTGCACCTGGCGCCGGGCCGCGCGCAGCCGGTCTTCGCCGGCGAGGAGGCGCGCTTCGAGCTGCACATCCACAACCGCGGCAAACGCGACCGCTTCGCCATCTGGCTCGACTTCATCAGCGCCGGGGCGCCGCGCCACGTCGCCGACGTCGCCGCCGGCGCCAGCGCGCCGCTGCTGCTGTCCTGCCCCAGCGGCGCGCGCGGCTGGCTGGCGGCGCCGCGGGTGCGCCTGAGCACGCGCTTCCCGCTCGGCCTGTTCCATGCGTGGGGCTACTGGCAACCCGACGCCAGGGTGCTGGTGTACCCGTTTCCCGAGGCCGACGCGCCGGCGCTGCCGCTGGCCGGCGCCGCCGGCGAGGGCGTCGGCGCCGGCGCCGGCCAGGACGACTTCGCCGGCATCCGCAACTACCAGCCCGGCGACCCGATGCGCCACCTGGCCTGGCGCCAGATCGCCCGGCTCGACACGACGCTGGGCGGCCAGCTGGTGAGCAAACACTTCGAGGGCGGCGCGCCGGCCCAGCTGCAGCTCGACTTCGCCGCGCTGCCCGCCGACCTCGACCTGGAAACACGGCTCTCGCGCATGACCAGCTGGGTGCTTGAAGCCGAGCGCCGCGCCCTGCCCTACGCGCTGCGCCTGGGGGCGCTGGAGTTCGCGGCGGCGCTGGGCGAGGCGCACCAGGGCGCCTGCCTGCGCGCGCTGGCGCTGCACGGCCAGGCGCGGCGCGCATGAAGCCGGCGCGCCCGGGCCACCGCTGGAGCGCGCTGGCGCCGGCCCTGGCGCGCCTGCCGCGCGACAAGGCCGATACCTTGTTGCTGCTGTTCGCCGCGGTGCTGGTGCTGGCGCCGCACGCCGCCCACCTGCCGCCGTGGAGCGTCGCCAGCGTCGCCGCCAGCCTGCTGTGGCGCGCCGTCATCACCGTGCGCGGCACCCGCCTGCCGCCGCTGTGGCTGCTGCTGCCGCTGTCGCTGCTGGCCATGGGCGGCGTCTACGCCAGCTTCCGCACGCTGCTCGGGCGCGAGGCCGGGGTCGCCATGCTGGCCCTGCTGCTGGCCTTCAAACTGCTGGAAATGCACGCCAAACGCGACCTGTTCGTGGTGGTCTTCCTCAGCTTCTTCCTGTTGCTGACGAATTTCTTTTATTCGCAGAGCATCGCCACCGCCGCCGTCATGCTGCTGACCATTGTCGTGCTGTTGGCGGCGCAACTGTCGTTCCAGTACAGCGGCGTGCAACCGCCGCTGGCGCGCCGGCTGCGCCTGGCGGGCGGCATCGTCGGCGCCGCCGCGCCGCTGGCGCTGCTGCTGTTCGTGCTGTTCCCGCGCATCGAGGGGCCGCTGTGGGGCCTGCCGGGCGACAGCCACAGCGGGCGCACCGGCCTGTCCGAGACGATGGCGCCGGGCGCCATCGCCAACCTGGCGCAATCGGAGGAGCCGGCGTTCCGGGTGCGCTTCGAGCGCGCCGCGCCGCCGCAGCGGCAGTTGTATTGGCGCGGCATCGTGCTGGGCGACTACGACGGGCGCACCTGGACCCGGCTGGGCGCGGCGCGCCGCGGCGGCGCGCCCGAGCAAGTCGAGATCAAGCTGAACGGGCCGTCGCTGCGCTACCAGGTCACGCTGGAGCCGAGCGGCCAGCGTTGGTTGTTCGCGCTCGACCTGCCCGAGCGGCTCTACGAACTCGACGGCAATGCGCAGGCGGTCTCGCCGGCGCTGGAAGTGATGGTGCTGAATCCGATCGCCCAGCGCACCCGCTACCGCGTCAGCTCGGTGCTCGACTACGCGCTGCAGGCCGACGAGCCGGCCGGGCGCATGCGGGCGTGGCTGGCGCTGCCGGCCGGCTACAATCCGCGCGCGCTGGCCTGGGCCGCGCGCACGGCGGCCGGCCGCCAGCCCGCCGAGGCCATCGAGGCGGTGCTGCGCACCTTCCGCCAAGAACGGTATTTCTACACGCTGCAACCGCCGCTGCTGGGGCGCGACGCGGTCGACCAGTTCCTGTTCGACAGCAAGGCCGGCTTCTGCGAGCACTACGCCGGCGCCTTCGTCGTGCTGATGCGGGCGATGGGCATTCCGGCGCGCGTCGTCACCGGCTACCAGGGCGGCGAAATGAACCCGGTCGACGGCTACCTGACGGTGCGCCAGTCCGACGCCCACGCCTGGGCCGAAGTCTGGCTGGCCGGGCGCGGCTGGCTGCGGGTCGACCCGACCGCCGCGGTCGCACCCGAGCGGGTCGAGCGCAACCTGGCCGGCGCGCTGCCGGCGTCCGGCGGCTTCGGCCTGCGGGGGCTGCACGAGTTGATGGGCGGCCCCGGCTCGCTGCTGGCGACGCTGCGCTTCAACTGGAACGCCGTCAACAACGGCTGGAACCAGTGGGTGCTCGACTACAACCCGCAACGCCAGCGCGGCGTGCTGGCGCAGCTCGGCCAGAGCGCCGGCAATTGGCAGGCGCTGCTGGGCGCCGCGCTGGCGGGCGCGTTGCTGGCGCTGGTATGGGCGCTGCGGCGGCGCCGCCAGCGCGACCCGTTCGACGCGCTGTACGCCGCGTTCTGCCGCCAGCAGGCGCGCCGCGGCTGCGCCCGCGCGCCGCACGAAGGTCCGCACGGCTACGCCAAGCGGCTGGCGGCGACGGCGGCGCCGGCCGAACGGCGCGCCGCCGCCGCGCGCTTTCTGGCAATCTACGGCGCGATCAAGTATGGTGTCGCCAGTCCCCATGACAAAGCGGCGGCGCTGCCCACCCTGCGCCGCCTGCTCAACCAATCCCGATGAGATTTTCCGTGCCCCACACCACCCGTTCCCTGAGCGCCCTGATCCTGGCCCTGCCGCTGTTGCTGGGCGCGGCCGCGGCCAGCGCCGCGCCACACAAACCCGGCCACGCCAAAGCCAGCCGCAAGGCCACGCCGGCGCCGACAGCCAAGCCGAAGGCGGATACCGACAGCGAATTCGTCAACTTCGCCGAATGGAAGCAAGTCGGCCAGTTCCTCGACGACATCGCCGCCAAGCACCAGTTCGACCGCGCCGAGCTGGACGCGCTGATGGCCAAGGTGCGCTACGTCGACAGCGCGATCCAGCTGATGAAGCCGGCGCCGCCGGGCAAGCCGAAAAACTGGCAAGCCTACCGCGCCCGCTTCGTCGAGCCGGTGCGCATCGACGCCGGCGTCAAATTCTGGAACGACAACGCCGAGGCGCTGGCGCGCGCCGAAAGCGTCTACGGCGTGCCGGCCGACATCATCGTCGGCATCATCGGCGTCGAAACCGTGTACGGGCGCAACACCGGCCGCTTCCGCGTGCTCGACGCGCTGACCACGCTGGCGTTTTCCTACCCGGAAACGCCGACCCGCCTGGCGCGCATGGAATTTTTCCGCGGCGAATTGGAAAGCGCGTTGCTGTTCGCCCGCCAGGGCGGCGTCGACCCGCTCTCGCTGCTCGGCTCCTATGCGGGCGCGGTCGGCCTGCCGCAGTTCATGCCCAGCAGCATCCTCAAGCACGCGGTCGACTTCGACGGCGACGGCCGCATCGACCTGCGCGGCTCGGCCGGCGACGCCATCGGCAGCGTCGCCCACTTCCTGGTGCAACACGGCTGGCAGCGCGACCTGGCGCGCCCGTTCGCGCTGCCGGTCGCGGTATCGCCGGGACGGGCCTGGGAACCTTTCATCGGCCAGGGTCTCGAAGCGAAGTTCCGCCCGGACGAGCTGCTCGCCGCCGGCGTCAGCAGCGACACGCCCTTGCCCGGCGGAAGGTTGTTTGGTCTGGTAGACTTGCAAAATGGCTCGGAAGCAACCGAATATTGGCTGGGTAGCGCCAATTTTTTTGCTATTACGCAATACAACCGCAGTTACTTCTACGCCATGTCGGTGCTCGACCTGGGCCGCGCCGTACAATTGGCGCGCGGCATGTAAAGACGTCTTTCTTACTTGTAAGAAAGCGTAAGGAAGGTTGATACTGGCGCGCCGCGCCCGTATGGTGGAGCCGCACAGCCGCTTTGTGGCTATCGTGTGGCGCATCAGCCCCGAATTGCTTTATACTTAGAATTGTCATATTATTATTTTTTGACGCGGCGTAAGCGTAGTAAATACCAAATTCATGTTGCACTTTGACAACAGTAATTTGGTGGTAACGCGCTGTTTCTTTATTGCTTATGAGTATTAGATTGCTTCATGTTGTACAATTGTGCATATATTACGACATTACGAAACCTGTATCCCGGATCCGACCGTGTGTGAATTCGTTCCTTTAGTAAAGAATGAACATTGACGCAGCAAGAGCGAGCTCCGAGTGTTTTTACTTTGCAGTGCAACTACAGAAGGAACATTAGAACATGACAAACCAAGTCGGCATTGATATGAACAGCGATTCGGAATCCGATGATTTGCTCCAGTACAATCCAAACAGATTGTTGGACACCCTGATCGAAAACCTGCGCCTGAAGAACGACGCAGCCCTGTCCCGCGCGCTGGAAGTCGCGCCCCCGGTGATCAGCAAGATCCGCCACCACCGCCTGCCGGTTGGCGCCTCGCTGCTGATTCGCATGCACGAAGTGAGCGACCTGAGCATTCGCGACCTGCGTTACTTGATGGGCGACCGCCGCAACAAGTTCCGCATCAGCGACAAACAGTTCAAACCAAAGGAAGGCGAAACACCGCAAGGTTAATCCCTGCGGTGTCGCGTTCGCGCTGGCGCCCCTCCCCTCGCGGGGAGGCGGCAGCAGCGTTGCAGGGTTGTACGCGACCGGCTAGCCGGTCAAGCTACGAAGTGACTTAACTCAGTTACGCAGGAAACACCCCGGTCGACAGATAACGGTCGCCGCGGTCGCAGACGATGAAGACGATCGTCGCGTTCTCCACGGTTTGCGACACGCGCAACGCGATCTCGCAGGCGCCCGCCGCCGAAATACCGCAGAAAATCCCCTCTTCCGCCGCCAAACGGCGCGCCATGCGCTCCGCCGCGCCCTGGCTGACGTATTCAATCTGGTCGACCCTGGCCTTGTCGTAGATTTTCGGCAGGTAAGCCTCCGGCCATTTGCGGATGCCGGGAATCGACGAGCCCTCTTCCGGTTGCGCGCCGATGATCTGGACGGCCGGATTGTGCTCCTTCAAATACTGCGACACGCCCATGATGGTGCCGGTGGTGCCCATGGCGCTGACGAAATGGGTGACGCGGCCGTCGGTGTCGCGCCAAATCTCCGGGCCGGTGCCCTCGTAGTGGGCGCGCGAATTGTCGTGGTTGGCGAACTGGTCCAGGATAATGCCCTGGCCGTCCTTTTGCATCTGCTCGGCCAAGTCGCGCGCATACTCCATGCCGCCGGTCTTGGGCGTGAGCACGATTTGCGCGCCATAGGCCGCCATGCTCTGGCGCCGCTCGATGCTCAGGTTCTCCGGCATCAGCAACACCATCTTGTAGCCGCGCAGCGCCGCCGCCATCGCCAGCGCGATGCCGGTGTTGCCGCTGGTGGCCTCGAGCAAGGTATCGCCCGGCTTGATGGCGCCGCGCTCCTCGGCGCGCCGCAACATCGACATGGCGGCGCGGTCCTTGACCGACCCGGCCGGATTGTCGCCCTCCATCTTACCCAGGATAATGTTATTCCGCGCGAGCGCATCGGCGCCGGGCAAGCGCGTCAAGCGCACCAGCGGCGTATTACCGATCGTATCTTCGAGTGTCTTATAAGCCATCGTCTGTGATTGAATTCAACAAAACACCCATTCTAATCCGAGAACCGCCGGCGCGTATCCGCCAGCCCCCGGGCCAGGTCCCGATACGACGGTTTTCTTGCCTCCCCAGCCCGGCACCCTAGCTTGTTGTGAAGATTCTGCGCTAGACTGGCCGCTACGGTCTTTTTCATTTTGGGGGATGGGGCATGGCGATGAGCAGCGTACCGGAGTTTGTGCCCGAAGCGGGCAAGGACGATCCCGTCCAGGCACCGATGGTCGATGTCGCGTCGCGCCGGCAGCAGATGTTCCCGGTGCTGACGGCGGCCGAGCTCAGGCGGCTGCAGCGTTTCGGCGCCCCTTGTTGTTTCCGCGACGGCAAGAGCATTTTCGAGGCCGGCAGCAGTACCTTCGGCATGCTGGTGGTGTTGTCGGGCCGTATCGCGATCAGCCGCAACGACGGCCTGGGCACGATGACGCCGGTGACCGAGCACGGCCCCGGCGAGTTCAGCGCCGAAGTGGCGCAGTTGTCGGGCCGTCCGGCGCTGGTCAACGGCCACGCCGTCGGCGACGTCGAGGTGCTGGTGGTGTCGTCGGAGTCGCTGCGCGCGCTGGTGGTAGCCGAGGCCGAGCTGGGCGAGCGTATCGTGCGCGCGCTGATCTTGCGCCGCGTCGGTCTGCTCGAGTTCAATTCCGGCAGTCCGGTGCTGGTCGGGCCGCGCGGCAACGGCAATATGCACCATTTACAGAGTTTCTTGTCGAGTAACGGGCATCCGCATACGGTGCTCGACCCGGCCCTCGACGAGTGCGCCGCCGCGCTGGTGGCGCGCCACCAGCCCCAGCCCGGCGAGTGGCCGCTGGTGGTGTGCCCGGACGGCAGCGTGAAGAAGAATCCGTCGAATGTCGAGCTGGGCCGCTGCCTGGGCTTGTTGCCCGACTTAAACGACGGCAAGGTGTTCGACGTGCTGGTGGTGGGCGCCGGCCCGGCCGGCCTGGCCACCGCCGTCTACGCCGCCTCGGAGGGCTTGTCGGTGCTGGTGCTGGAGCAGCGCGCCTACGGCGGCCAAGCCGGCGCCAGCGCCCGCATCGAGAATTATCTGGGCTTTCCGACCGGCATTTCGGGACGCGCGCTGGCCGGACGCGCCTATGTGCAGGCGCAAAAATTCGGCGTCGAGATCGCCATTCCCGCCAACGCCGCGCGCCTGCAGTGCGAAAGTTATCCGCCGCGCCTGTCGCTGTGCGACGGCACCGAGCTGAAAGCGCGCACCGTGGTGCTGGCCTGCGGCGCGCGCTACCGCCGGCCGTCGCTGGCCAACCTGAAGTCCTTCGAGGGCCGCGGCGTGTATTACTGGGCTTCGCCGATCGAGGCCAAATTGTGCAAGGAGCAGCAGGTGTTGCTGGTGGGCGGCGGCAATTCGGCCGGCCAGGCCGCCGTGTTCCTGTCCGCCCACGCCGCGCGCGTGCACGTGGTGATCCGCGGCGCCGGCCTGGCCGCCAGCATGTCGAGTTATCTGATCGAGCGCATCGCCGCCACGCCCAATATCGTGCTGCACACGCACACCGAGCTGGTGGCGCTGGAGGGCGACGAGGATGGCCTGGCGTCTGTGCGCTGGCGGAACAACCAGAACGGCGACGAGCAAGAGTGCGGCGTGCGCCAGGTGTTCCTGTTTGTCGGCGCCGAGCCGAACACCGACTGGCTGGCCGACTGCGGCGTCGGCGTCGACGACCACGGCTTCATCCGCACCGGTTTCGACGTCACGCGCGCGCAATGCCGCGCCAACGGCCACCCCGGCCATGTGCCGGACGAGGCGCCGCCGCGCGCCGCGCTGGAAACCAGCGTGCCGGGCGTGTTCGCCATCGGCGACGTGCGCGCCGGCTCGACCAAGCGGGTCGCCGCGGCGGTCGGCGAAGGCGCCGCCGTGGTGTCGCAGATCCACGCGTTCCTGGCCACGCTGCCGGTTCGACCTTGACTGATAAGGCGGCTTCGGCGTTGAGGCGGTCAACACCCGGGGCGTAAGCCTGGGGTCAGGGCCTAATGCCGCTAAGTGAAGCGTTCGTAGGTCGGATTAGCGGAGCGTAATCCGCCGCCGAGCCGCTGCCGACGCCAGTCGGGTTACGCCCTTTCGGGCCAACCCGACCTACGAAATCGGCACGTTCAGCGGGGCGCCAGCTCAGGGTGCCGCGCCAGCAGTTGCGCGCGCATCGCGTCGATGCGCCGCAGCTTTTCCTCGACTTTGGCGATTTCCGCGGCCGGCACGCCGGCTTCGCGGCCGCGCGCTATGTCGCGCCGCAGTGCCGGCAGGTCGGCGTCGGCGGCCTGCACGTAGCCGGCGTACAGCTTCATGTTCTGGCGCGACTCGTAGCCCTGGTAGGCTTTCGGATCGGCCAGTTCGGCCGCGCTGGGCGCTGCGGCGGCCTCGTCGCGGCTGATCGGCGGCGTGCGCGGGTCGCCGTTCTGGCGCGCCAGCGCCATGCTGTAGGCCGCCGGCTCGGCCCGCCCCACGGGCGTCAGCGCCACCCGTTTCGGTTCGGCGTCGACGCCGTCCAGCGCCGCCGGCCAAGCGGCCGGCACCGCCGCCGACACCGATGCCGCTGGCGGCGGCGCGGCCGCCGCCAGCGGCGCCGCCGCATCCCGTGCGGCCCGCGGCCACAGCAGAAGCACGCCGACGGTAGCGGCGACGGCGCCCAGAAACACGGCGAGCCACATC